>NZ_JAPFCG010000005.1:0-268693 GCF_026240995.1 Pseudomonas sp. DCB_BI
TGTGTTCCTGTGTAACCATCTCCTGGGAAGGCTTGGACGGGGTGAAAACCGCGTCCAAGCCTCAAATGTGTAAACCATGTCCCCGGTTTACGATGTAAAGGATGTCCCCGGTCGTACACCCGCGAAGCATCCAACCCGGTGCATGGCACCGGCTCTGCCGGTGTTCGCGGGAAAAGCCCGCTCCCACAGTCGAATTGCACTAGATTCTAGAAACTGAGCAAGCCAGTTGTTTCCCCAGGTACTGCATCAGCCTCAAGCCTGCGGGGGACCTGTGGGAGCGGGCTTGCCCCGCGAAGCATCCAACCCGGTGCATGGCACCGGCTCTGCCGGTGTTCGCGGGAAAAGCCCGCTCCCACAGTCGAATTGCACCAGATTCTCCCGTTCATGCAGCAGTACTGATACCTGCCTACCACTCCTGGCTAAGCCCTAAGTCTCGAACCCAGACCCAAGCAGGTACCGGGACCAAATCACCGCGCCACACCCTCCCACCCCAAAGCACCCATCACCCCACGCCAAAGCAGCGTTTCTGGCAATTTGCCCACTTCTGATAATCGCCTCCGACATCCCGTCCCCGTTTGGAGCGCGCCATGCACAACAACAATAAGCACCTGCCGCCTCGTTTTCTCGCAGCCGCCATCGCCAGCTTTTCTGCGCTTGGCCTGAGCAGCGTCGCCGAAGCCGAGATCATGTTGTACGACAAGGACCAGACGACGTTTTCCACTGATGGCTACATCAACGCCTTCTACGTCAACAGCAAGGTCGACCGCGAGGGTGAGCAGTTCGACCGCCGCCAGTCGCGGGTGAAGATGGGCTTCCTGCCCAACTACATCGGCTTCAACATGGGCAAGCAGGTGGATGACCTGAAACTCGGTGCACGCGCCTCGTTCTGGGTCACCATTAACGACAGCGAAACCAATGGCACCGACACGGCCATCGATGTGCGTCAGTTCTACGGCACGGTGGCCAACCCCGAATGGGGCGAGGTGCTGATCGGCAAGGATTTCGGGCTATTCGCCCGTTCCAACATCCTGCTCGACGAACTGCTGGCCGGCTATGGCCAGGTCAGCGACACCTTGGGGCTGGTGGACGGCGGCGGGGTGTCGTTCGGCAACATCGGCAGTGGCTATCCGTACCCGTTCCCCACCTCGCAGATCACCTACCGCACGCCAGTGATGGACGGCCTGCGGGTGGCAGTGGGCATCATGGACCCGGTCGACACCAACGACAGCAGCCCGACCGGCAAGGCTTACCAGGAAAACCCGCGCACCGAGAGCGAGATCACCTACCAGTTCGACCTGGGTGGGGCGCAGATCTACAGCTGGGTCAACGGCAGTTACCAGACCTCGGACAATACGGACTCCACGGTAGAAACGATCACTTCCAAGGGGGTGGGTTACGGGGTGCAGGCAAAGATGGGCGGCTGGTCGCTGACCGGCTCGGGGTTCCAGGCCAAGGGCATCAACCCGTTCTTCACCAACAACGCAGGTGAGCCGGTGCTGCGCAATGTGGACAGTGACGGCTACCTGCTGCAGGGCTCGTACACGTTTGGCAAGAACCGCGTGGCGCTGTCCTATGGCAAGACCAAGGACGATGGCAACGGTGCGGTTGGCAGCGGCGCGGACTACGAGACCCGGGGTGTGGCGCTGTTCCATGACATCAACGACAACCTAAAACTGGTTGCCGAGTACAACCAGTTTTCCATCGACGGGCATGACACCAGTGCGCAGAACGAAGACACCGATACCTTTGCGGTGGGCGCGGTGTTGACCTGGTAAGTGGCCGGGGCCGCAAGGCGGCCCCGAATGACGCGGTCTTTTACGCCCATGGAACCGCCCACCCGCTACCCAAGTAGCATTCGTCACCCGCCACCTGCTCCTTAAACTGAACACTCAGCCACCCCGTGCCGGAGACCACGATGCAGCAGGCTCATAACGACGGTGTGGTCAGTGCCATGTCTCAGGCTACCGACGCACGGCTGGCCGCTCAGGACCTGGCGCGGCAGTTGCTGCACCCGCACCTGGGTTTCGTGTTGTTCTTCTGCTCCGCCGAGTACGACTTGCAGGCTTTAGGCGAAGCATTGGAACAGGACTTTGGCGGCATACGCCTGGTTGGCTGCACCAGCGCCGGTGAAATCACCCCGCTGGGCTACGGCCGCAATTGTGTGACGGCGGTGGGCTTCGATCACCGGCACTTTTCGATCGCCACCGCGTTGATCGATGAGATGGAGCGATTCAGCCTGATCGACGCGCAGCAGATGGTCGAGCGGCTGGTCGGCACCTGCCGGAGCAATACCCTGGCGCCAATCAAGGGCCACAGTTTTGCACTCACGCTGCTCGATGGCTTGTCCAGCCGCGAGGAGATGGTGCTTGCCGCACTCAGCGCAGCACTGGGCGATATCCCGCACTTCGGCGGCTCGGCCGGTGACGACAACTACCTGAACCGCACCCATGTGTATTTCGGCGGTACATTTCACAACGGCGCAGCCGTGGTGGTGCTGGTCAACACCTGGCTCGACTTCGAAGTGTTCACCACGCATCACATCCTGCCGCGCCAGGAAAAGCTGGTGGTAACCGGTGCCGACAGCGCCCAGCGCCGGGTTTTCGAACTGAATGCCGAGCCGGCGGCCGAGGAATATGCCCGCCACATCGGTGTACCCGTGGCTGCGCTCGATCACCGGGTGTTCGCCGCCCACCCGCTGGCCGTGCGCATTCATGATCAGTACTACGTGCGGGCGATCCAGCAAATGCATCCTGACCTCAGCTTGAGCTTCTACTGCGCGGTGGAGAACGGCATCGTGCTCACGGCCATGACCCCGGGCCCGCTGTTGCCGAACCTGCACCAGCTGTTCGATGGCCTGCACCAGCGTCTTGGACCGTTGTTGCTGACCATCGGTTGTGATTGTTTCCTGCGGCGTCTGGAACTGGAGGCCCATCACGGCCTGGAGCCGGTCGGCGCGTTCCTGCGCGAGCAACGGGTGATTGGCTTCAACACCTACGGAGAACAGTTCAATGGCATGCACATCAACCAGACCTTCACCGGGGTCGCCATTGCCCGCAACCGGCCGCCTGTCGGTCGCTGAACTGCAGGCCGAGCTGACCCGGCTGCAGCACCAGAACCACAAGCTGCAGCGCATCAATGACGCACTGATCGAGCGCATCGAGTCGGGCGTGACCCGGGGCAACGACCCATACGCCGCGTTCCAGCATTCGGTGGTGCTGGCCGAGCAGGTGCGCGAGCGCACCGATGCGTTGAACCAGGCCATGGCCGAGCTCAAGGCCGTCAACCGCCTGCTCAGCGAGGCCCGCCAGCGGGCCGAGACGGCCCATCAGCACCAGATTCGCCTGATTACCGACAACGTTCCGGCGCTGATCGCTTACCTGAACGCCGATCTGGTCTACGAATTCACCAACAAGGTTTACGAAGAGTGGTATTGCTGGCCGCATGGCGTGATGCTGGGCCAGAGCCTGCGCGAGGCCCACAGCGAGCAGCATTACCAGCGCCTGGAAGGCTACGTGGCGCGGGCGCTGGCGGGGGAGAGCGTAACGTTTGAGTTTGCCGAGACCAATATCAACGGCCAAGAACGCTACATGTTGCGTTCCTACGTACCGAACCGCCTGGCCAGTGGCGAAATCGTGGGTATCTTCGTGCTGATCCGCGACATCACCGAGCGCCGCAACACCGCACAGGCGTTGCACCAGGCGTATCAGCACCTGGAGCAACGGGTGCGCGAGCGCACTGCCGAACTGACCAGCCTCAACGACCAGTTGCTGCGCGAGATCGAAGAGCGCAGCCAGGCCGAGTCGCGTCTGCGCGAGGCCAAGCGCGAGGCCGAGCAGGCCAACCTGTCGAAAACCAAGTTCCTTGCTGCGGTCAGCCATGACTTGCTGCAACCGCTGAACGCGGCGCGGCTGTTCACCAGTGCATTGCTTGAGCGCGACGAACCGCAAAACGCTGCCCACCTGGTGCGAAATGTCAGCAATTCACTGGAGGATGTGGAAAACCTGTTGGGTACCCTGGTGGATATTTCCAAGCTCGATGCCGGGGTGATCAAGGCCGATGTCGCCCCGTTTGCCCTCCACGAACTGATGGACAACCTGGCTGCCGAATACGCCCAGGTGGCGCGTAGCGAAGGGTTAGCGCTGCATTTTGTGGGGTGTTCTGCCGTAGTGCGCAGTGACATCCAGCTGCTGGCACGCATCCTGCGCAACCTGCTCAGCAATGCCATCCGCTACACCCGCAGCGGGCGCGTCGTGCTGGGGTGTCGGCGCCAGCGCGGTGGCGTGCGTATTGAAGTATGGGACAGCGGCATCGGCATTGCCGAAGAGCACCTGGAAGACATGTTCCTGGAGTTCAAGCGGGGTGATGTGCAGCGCCCGGACCAGGACCGTGGGCTGGGCCTGGGCCTGGCAATCGTGGAGAAGATCGCCGGCATCCTCGGCCACCGGATCCGCGTGCGGTCATGGCTGGGCAAAGGCTCGGTGTTCGCTGTCGAGGTGCCGCTGAGCGCCACTGCACCCAAGGCCCAGCCGAGCCCGGCGATCTGCGAGCCGATGCTCGAACGCTTGCGCGGGGCGCGGGTGTGGGTGCTGGATAACGATGCGGCGATTTGTGCGGGCATGCGTACCTTGCTGGAAGGTTGGGGCTGCCGGGTGGTCACTGCGCTGTCGGAGGAAGACCTGGCGCGCCAGGTGGACAACTACCACGCCGAGGCCGACCTGCTGATTGCCGACTACCACCTGGACAACGACTGCAATGGTGTCGACGCCGTGGCGCGGATCAATGCCCGCCGCGCCCAGCCGCTACCGGCGCTGATGATCACTGCCAACTACAGCAACGATCTCAAGCAGCAAATCCGCGAGCTGGGTCACACGCTGATGCACAAGCCCGTAAGGCCGATGAAACTCAAGACGGCGATGAGCCATCTGCTGGCCAGTGGCGTGGCATAGCGTTTGGCGGCTTCGCGGGGTTACCCCCGAAGCCGCCGGAACAGGTCAACGGCGTAGATAATCAGCAAAATCGATATCGCCAGCACTGAGGATGGCTTGTACCCGGTTGTGCACATTGAGTTTGCGCAAGATCGCCGAAACGTGGGCCTTGACTGTGGTTTCGGCGATGTCCAGCGTGTAGGCGATCTGTTTGTTCGATTCGCCTTTGGTCATGCGCTCAAGCACCAGCAGCTGCTTGCGGGTCAGGGCCTGGAGCATTTCTGGCGGGAAGCTCGGGGTATCGTTGTGGCGCCGGCTGGTGCTGCTTTTCTGGGCGCGGATGATGTCGGGGGGCAGGTAGACATTACCGTTGAGGATCTGCTCGATCGCCTCGATCATCTGCGAGCGCGGTGACGACTTGGTGATGAAACCCACGGCGCCGTAGGTGATGGCCTGCAGCACGATCTGCTTTTCCTGCTCGGCAGAGACAATCACCACAGGTGTGGTCGGCGCTTCGTTGCGCAAGGTGATCAGCCCATTGAGGCCGTGCATGCCAGGCATGTTCAGGTCGAGCAGGATCAGGTCGAGGTCGTCATGCGCCTGGGTCAGGGCCAGGGCGCTGTCCAGGTCGGCGGTTTCCATGACCTCGCTGCCTTTGAAGCCATCACTGATGACATTGTGGATGGCTTCACGAAACAGGGGGTGATCGTCGGCAATCAGAATTTTGTACATGGCCTTTTCACCTTGTTTTTATTGGATGGAGCAGGGCACGCAGTTGCAGGCAAGCAAATCAGGGGAAGGGCACCGGTTGCGCCGGTTGCAATGGCAGCTCGGCCTGCTGCCAGGCGTCCAGGCCATCTCGGTACCAGTAAAGGTTGGCATAGCCCAGGGCTTTAGCGCGTTTTACCGCGTTCCAGCTCAGCCAGCAATCGGCGCGGCAGTAAAACACCACCGGTTGTTCCGGGTGCCCGGCCGTGGCTTTTTCCAGGTTATGCACGAAGTAGTTCTGCCAGGCCGGGCTCAGTTCGCCGTCGCCGGTGTTGGCCAGCCACAGGCTGCCAGGGAGGTTGGCGTGGGGCTCGTCTTCGATGAAGCGGCCCTGCAGCCATTGCCGGCGGTAGACGTCGATCAGTACCGGCGGCGGGTTCTGGCCCAGCAGGCGTTGCAGCGCGGCAGTGTCGATAACCTGGCCGCCTTCGACCTGGGCTGGGGTCGGGCTGCGGTAGAGGCTGGTGCGGTAACCGTCGGCGGAGAACAGCGGCGCCGTGTCAGCCTGGGCGATGCCTAGCGTCAGGCTCAGCGAAAGTACCGCCAGCAAAGGGCGTGGCAGCCGGGGCAGGGCACGTGGCATGGAGGTTGTTCCTTTTTGTTATGGACTCATTACATGCCAGTGGCGGTGCTTTGTGAATGCGACGATAGACAGTAAATGCAGTACTAAAGTAGTAGATGGCCGGGCGCCTGAAGGCATGGAGACGCCCAAGGCCGCTCCCACACACTATCCGCGTTACACGCCAGGTTTTCAGCGCGGCTTGCGCAGCGCTGCATGCTGGGGGTTGAAGGTGAGGATCGCCAGCAGCGTGAACAGCCCGGTCAAACCCAGGCACACCGCCAGCGCCAGCAGGTTCAGCCGCTCGTACAAGGCAAAGCGCACCAGCTCGACGGCGTGGGTAAACGGGTTTACTGCGCACAACCCGTACAGCCATTCGCTGGCCTCGCGCATCTTCCACAACGGGTACAGCGCCGACGACAGGAAGAACAGCGGGAAGATCACGAAATTCATCACCCCGGCGAAGTTCTCCAGCTGGCGGATGGCGTTCGACAGCAACAGCCCCAGGGCGCTGAGCATGAAAGCCACCAGCAGCAATGCCGGCAGGGCCATCAGCAGCCCCGCAGCCGGTGGCTGCACACCGTACAGCCAGGCAATGGCAAGGAAGGCATACACCTGTAGCAGGGAAATCAGCGAGGTCGCCAGCAACTTGCTGCCCAGCAGGAACGGCCGCGGCAAGGGGCTGGTCAGGAGCACCCGCATGCTGCCCATCTCGCGGTCATAGACCATCGACAACGAACCCTGCATACCGTTGAACAAGAGGATCATGCAGGCCAGGCCGGGAATGATATACACCTCGTAGGGGATGTACGTGTCGTAGGGCTCGATGATCGCGATGCCCAACGCTGCGCGAAACCCGGCGGCGAATACCAGCAGCCACAGCAGCGGGCGCACCAGGGCACTGAGCAGGCGCGTGCGCTGCAACACGAAGCGCAGCCATTCGCGTTGCATGATGCCGTTGAAACATTCCCAGTAAGCGTTCATTGGGCGTTGGCTCCTGAAGGCGTGCGGGTCAGGCGGGCAAAGGCGTGGTCGAGGTCGCCACCATGCTCCTGGCTCAACGCATCGGCCGTACCACTGGCCACCAGGCGCCCTTGGTGGAGTATCAGCAGGTCGTCGCTGGGCTGTACTTCGTCCAGCAGGTGGGTGGCCCACAGCACACTCAATTGCTGCTCGACGCACAGCAGCCGCAGGTGCTGGTTGAGCGCCAGGCGGCTGGCCGGGTCAAGGCCGACGCTGGCTTCGTCGAGCAGCAACAGGCGCGGCTCATGCAGCAGCGCGCGGGCAATTTCCACCCGGCGGCGATGGCCAATGTTCAGCTCGCGCACGCGATCATGACGGCGTTCGCCAAGGCCTTGGCGAGCCAGTTCCGCCTCGACGCGCCGGCTGCCTTGGCGCCGCGACAGGCCATGCAGGGCGGCGTGGTAGCGCAGGTTTTGCTCGACGCTCAGGTCCAGGTCCAGGGTACTTTGCTGAAACACCACGCCCAGCTGGCGCAGGGCCGGGCGCGGGCTAGTGCGCAATGAATGGCCACACACGTCAATGTCGCCCTGTTGCAGGTCGTACAGGCGGGTAAGCAGGGCGATCAAGGTCGATTTGCCGGCGCCATTGGGGCCCAACAGCGCGGCGAAACGCCCAGGTGCCAGGCGGAAGCCAACCTGCCTGAGTGCCTCGCGCTGGCCGTAGGCAAAACTGACGTCCCTGACTTCCAGCGCGTTCATGGGGTCACCACCACACCCCAGGGGTAGCGCCCGACTTTCACTGACTTGAGCACCTTGAGGTGTTGCGCATCGATCACCGACACATCGCCACTGACGCCGTTGGTGGCCAGCAAGCGACTCTGGTCGGGGGTGAATGCCAGTTGCCAGACCCGCCGCCCGACCAGCAGGTAGTCGAGCACCTCATAGGTCTTGGCATCGATCACTGCCACATGGTTGGCCGGCCCCAGCGCGACGAAGGCGTATTTGCCATCGGCGCTGAGCTTTATACCCACCGGCTGGACCTTGTCCGGGTGCACGCCCTTGATCTGGAAGTTCAGGGTTTTCAGCACTTGGCGCGTTGCCACGTCGAGGATGGTCACCGTGCCACCGATTTCCGCCGAGGCCCACAGTTTCGAGCCGTCCTGGCTGAACTCGACGAAGCGCGGGCGCTGGTCGACCAGGGTGCTGTCGGCCAAGGTCTGGGTGCTGGTGTCGATCCAGTGCAGCATGTTGGTGGTTTCGCTGGTGTTCACCGCCCACTTGCCATCGGGGCTCACGGCCATGCCTTCGGGCTCGATGCCCACATCGATCTGCCCCAGGACCTTGTCGGTCACGGTGTCGATCACCGTCACCAGCGCGTCGTCCTCGTTGGACACATACAACCAGCGGTCGTTGGGGTGCAGGGCGAACTGCTCGGGGTCCTTGCCGGAGGGCAACTCCTTGATGATCTGGCGCGTGGCCACGTCCATCACCTGCACCCGGTCGGAGTCGCTGGCGCAGATGTACAGCAGCTTGTTGTCATGCGACAGCAGCAGGCCCCGCGGACGCTGGCCCACCGGCAGGGTCTGGATGACCTCCAGGGTTTGCATGTCGATCAGGCTGAGGCTGTTGTCCTTTTCGTTGGACACCCAGGCAGTGGCGGCCACGGCGTGCCCGCAGGCCAGCGCCAAGGCGCCCGAGAGCAGGCTGGGGTAGAGCAGGGCCCGGGGGAAGACGGGGCGGCGCATGGCGAAATCCTTATGGTTGTGGTTATCGGCTCAGGGGTAGCTGCAGGTCACTTCGGGCTTGTCATAGCCCAGGCTGTCCATTTCGTTGAAGGGGTGCAGGAAGCCTTCCTGCGGCGACGTGCTGACCAGGGCGCGTGGCTGCACCAGCGGGATTGGCTGGCGCAGTTCGCCGTTCCACGGGCGGTAACTGAGCTTGCGGCCCTTGAACCCGTCCAGCGGCAACTGCTCGCTGAGCAACAGCTGCTGCACCGCGCGCGGCTGGGCCTGGTGCAACTTGCTGACCGCGCTGGCGACACTGCGCACGGCCATCCAGGCGGCGAAGTCGCGGTCGTTCATCCAGCGCCCGGCCTGGGCTTCGAAGCGCTTTTGCAGCTGTGCCGCGCCGAAGGTTTCCACGGTCTTGTGCCAGCCGGTAGGGGTCAGGCCCTGGGTGCCGGCCACCGGGCGCGGGTACCAGGTCTGGTAGGGCAGGTATTCGCCAAAGTCGCCGCGCTCGTCGGCCACCAGCACCACGTCGTATTCGGCCGTTTGGGTGAACAGCGGCATGTCGGCCTGGGCGCTGCGGCGCTGGTCGTTGTCGAAGGTCCAGGCCTTTTCCGCGATCAGTTGCACGCCAAAGCGTTTCATCGAGCGGCGCAGGGCGGCGGCGTAGGCCTGGTCGTCTGGCGTCTGGCCGACCACCAGCAACGCCCGCTGCCATTTGCGCAGCACCAGGAACTGCACCAGGGCATCGGCGAGCATGGCCCGGCCCGGCAGGCTGTGCAGCACATTGCCCAGGCACTGGCTGCTGCGCAGGCTGTCGTCGGGGCTGCCGGCATTGAACAGCAGGCTGTCGGGCAGGGCGGCAGACAGTGCGCGCAGGCTGGTGGCCGGGGCGTTGACCACGAACAGGCGCAGGCCCTGGTCATGCTGGGCCTTGGCCGCCTGCAGCAGCGCCTCGGGGCTGTCGACGTTGGCGTGGTTCAGCTGGAACTGCTGCTTCAGGAAGCGCCCGGTGCTGTTGCTGTCGACAATGGCCAGGTCGGCGCCTTGCAACCCGGCATCGCCGGGTTCAGGGATGATGTTGGACAGCAGCGGACCTGGGTCGGGGCGATAGCCCAGGTAGCCGATGCGTACTTGCAGCGTCTCTGCGGGCTGGCCCTGCGCGGCAGGCGTCAGGGGCGCAGACAGCGCGGCGGCCAGGGCCAGTAGGCAGGTAAGGGCAAGGTGGGCTGGCTGGCGCATGACACACTCCACGGCAGATGGCGCCAGCATAGGAAGCCCTTCGGCAGCGGGAAATATGCAGAAAGTAGCGCTCGGCCGGTACCAAGGTAGTAATTCCGTGCAGGGGCCGCAGTTTTACGATGGTCCCCAACGGCCTGAGGAGAACCGCTTGTGCGCCTTGTCAACTTGTCGGCCCTGTGGCGAGTCAACCTCTGGGTCACGTTATGCTTCGCCTTGGTGACGCTGGCATGTGCCGGGGTGCTGTTGCACCAGGCAGTGGCCGACGTCGAGCGTGAGTTGCAGTCAGCCGAAGCTGTGGTGGCGTACTTGGGCGAAACCGCTGAGCGCGACCCGGCAAGCCTGCAACCCGGTTTGACCAAGAGCCTGCGCCATGTGCGTGTGCACTGGCTGGCACCGGGTGAGGTGCCAACGCTGCCGCAAGAGGCCGGTATGGATGCCTGGCTTGGCCGCCAGTTGGTCGGTGAGCGTTACCAGGGCAGCCGGTTGCTGGACTTGACTGATGGCCGCCGCGTGTTGATTGCCGTGGATGCGCGGGATGAAATCGATGAAGTCTGGGACTCCCTGCAGCAACTGCTAGGCGTTTGTGGGCTGGCATTGTTGTTGAGCCTGTTGACCATCCGCTGGGCGGTGCGGCGGGCCATGGGCCTGCTGGATGAGCTGCTGGGGGCCTTGCACCAGGTGTCGGGCGGACAATTGACGGCGCGCCTGCGCGAGGCCGGCTTGCCGGAAGCGCGCCAGTTGGCGAAACACTTCAACCGCATGGCCGCAACCCTGGAGCAGGCCCAGGCCGACAATGCCCAACTGACTCAGGCTCTGCTGGCAGTGCAGGAGCAGGAGCGTACCCAGTTGGCGCAGACCCTGCACGATGATCTGGGGCAATACCTGGCAGGCATGCGTGCCCAGCTGTGCCTGTTGCGTATGGTGGCCGAACAGCCTGAACGGGTGACACAGACGGCGCACGCCCTTGAAGTCAATTGCGAGCGCCTGCAGCAAGGCTTTCGCGCGCTGGTGCACAACTTGTATCCGGTGGCGCTGCATTACATGCCGCTGGCCGAGGCCTTCGGGCTGTTGGTGAGCCAGTGGCAGGCCAGCCAGGGCATCGAATGCCGGCTGCGGGTTGGTGAACATCTGCCGGCGCTGCCTGGGGCGAGCAGAACGCATTTGTACCGCTTGCTGCAGGAGGCGCTGACCAACGTCTCCCGGCATGCCGGTGCCACCCAGGTGCGGGTACGCCTGCAGCGCAGTACCAAGGGCTTGCGCCTGTTCATTCGCGACAACGGCTGTGGCGCTTGCCAGCCCCGTCGTCCAGGGGTAGGCCTGCACTCGATGGCGGAGCGGGCCCGCAGCCTTGGGGGGGAGTTACGCATTTTCAGCCGCCCGGGGGCTGGCTGGGCGCTGGCCCTTAACATTCCGGAGGAGGTGTGATGAATATCGTGTTGGTCGATGACCACGCCGTGGTCCGCCAGGGCTACGCCAGCCTGCTGCGGGCGGTGCTGCCATTGGTGCAGGTGCGTGAGGCCGCCAGTGGTGAAGAAGCGCTGGCCAGGGTGCAGGAGCAGGTACCCAACCTGGTGATCATGGACTTTGGCCTGCCCGGTATCAGTGGCCTGGAAACCACCCGTCGCCTGCGCCAGCGCCTTCCGCAGTTGCGGGTGTTGTTTTTCAGCATGCACGACGAGCTGCCGCTGGTGCGCCAGGCGCTGGAGGCGGGGGCTTCGGGCTACCTGACCAAGAACTCGGCGCCTGAGGTGCTGATCGAGGCGGTGCAGCGGGTATTGGCCGGGCATGCCTACATCGAACAGCCCCTGGCCACACAGCTGGCTTGCAGGTCACAGCAAAGCACCGGTGACCCGCGGTTACAGCGCATGACCCAGCGCGAACTGGAGATCTTCACGATGCTGGCAAAGGGCACCCCGGCGCGGGTAATTGCCGAGCAGTTGTGTATCAGTGCCAAGACCGTGTCCAACCACCTGACCTTGCTCAAGAGCAAGATGCAGGTCAGCTCGCATGCCGAGCTGGTGCATCTGGGGATTGACCTGGGAGTGGTGCGGGTGGCGGGGTGAGGTGAGCGCCTGGCTTTGGAGGTTCAGCGCCTGTGAGATCGAGCGCCGCCCGCGCGGCGCTCGATCTCACAGGCCCTGAACCTGCCACGGCGAACCCCCCACTCATTTATCCCAGGTCTCAGGGCAACCCCTGCACCCCTCCATATTGGCCTCCTGAAAGTTCCCGTAATGCTGCCGCGCCCCGCGCAAATCGGCGCGTGCCAAGTTGCTCTGGCCAAACTTGGCCTCCTGCAGGTTGGCATCGCCCAGGTTGGCCTCTTGCAGATCGGCTTTGCTCAACCAGGCCATTTCCAGGTCCGCCGCCTGCAAGTTGGCCTGCGTAAGCTTTGCCCCGGACAGCCTGGCGAACTGCAGGTAGGCTGCGCGCAAGTCCGCCTTTGCAAACTGTGCGCCTTGGGCGAACAAGCCCCAGCCTTGAATAGCTACCAGCTTGCTGTTGCTCAGGTCGGCCAGGCGCAGATTGCTCTGTTGCAGGCTGGCGCGGGTCAGGTTGGCACCTTGCAGGCGGGCTTTTTCCAGATTTGCCAGGTCCAGCTGGGCATGACGCAGGTCGGCCTCACGCAGGTCGGCACCGGCCAGGTTCATCTTGCGCAGGTCCTGGTTGGCCAGGTTGGCGCCGCGCAGGTTGGCCCCTGGGCACTGGCTGGCTTCGGCGATCACGCAGCCGTTGATGACCAAGGGGGCATCGTTGCCGGCGTCGTCGGCGTTCACTGCCAGGGCAGGGGACAGCGCCAGCAGCAAGGTAAAGGGCAGGTAATTCATGGTGAAAGCCTCTGGGCAGGTCAAGGTCAGAAACGGGGAGGGGCGCAGGCCGCTCCCCGCTGCAGGTCAACGCTGTGCAGTCTGGTTGTCCCAGCTCGGGATCTTGAACACCCAGAAAGAACCACCCTGAGCCACCGGTTTGGTCAGCTCGGCCATGTCGCCGCCCCACAGTGGTACTGCACCGCCGTAGCCCACGGTCACGCCGATGTACTGCTCGCCGTCCTGTTCCCAGGTGATGGGCGGCGAGACGATGCCGCTGCCGGTCTGGAACTTCCACAATTCCTTGCCGGTCTTGGCGTCGAAGGCCTTGAAGAAGCCATCGCCGGTACCGGTGAACACCAGGTTGCCCTTGGTTGCCAGCACCCCGGCCCATAGCGGCAGGTGCTCCTTGTGTTCCCACACCAGCTTGCCGGTGGATGGGTCCATGGCGCGCAGGGTACCCACGTGGTCGTCGTACATGCGCTTGATGCGGAAGCCCATGCCCAGGTAAGCCGAGCCTTTCTTGTAGTTCACTTCCTCGGTCCAGTACTCCTCTTTCCACTGGTTGCCGGGGATGTAGAACAGGCCGGTATCCTGGCTGTAGGCCATGGGGTTCCAGTTCTTGCCGCCCAGGAACGGCGGCGACACCTCAACCGGCTTGCCCTTGGTTTCCCCCGGCAGCGGCTTGGCTGGGCGTTGGCCGGGGTTCTCCACTGGGCGCCCGGTCTTCAGGTCGATGTGACTGGCCCAGGTGATGTTGTCGACGAAGGGGAAGGCGTTCTGCAGCTTGCCGTTGTTGCGGTCGACCACGTAGAAGAAACCGTTGCGGTCGGCATGGCCGGTAGCCTTGACCAGCTTGCCGTCCTTGTCCTTGTAGTCGAACAGCACCAGCTCGTTGTTGCCGGAGAAGTCCCAGGCATCGTTGGGGGTGTGCTGGTAGAACCACTTGACCTCGCCGGTACTCGGGTCGACACCGACCTGGCCAGAGGTGTACAGGCTGTCGAAGTCATGCGGGTTGCCGTCCTTGGACGTGCGCGCCCAGGTATTCCAAGGGCCTGGGTTGCCGGCGCCGACGATGATGGTGTTGGTTTCGGGGTCGAAGCTCGCACTTTGCCAAGGGGCACCGCCGCCGTGGCTCCAGGCTTCGACCTTACCGGTTTCGGTGGTCGGGTCGTCCGGCCAGGACGGCGCCTTGACGTCGCCGGTCGGGGTGCTGTCCTTGCCGTTCAGGCGGCCCATGTGGCCCTCGACGAAGGGCCGCATCCACACCTCTTCGCCGGTGTCCGGGTCCCGCGCGAACAGCTGGCCGACCACGCCGAATTCATCACCGGAGCTGCCGTGGATCAGCAGCACCTTGCCGCTGGTCTTGTCCTTGATCAGCACTGGCGCACCGGTCATGGTGTAGCCGGCGCTGTGGTCGCCGAACTTCTTGTTCCACACCACTTTGCCGGTGCGCTTGTCGAGGGCGATGACCCGCGCGTCGAGGGTGCCGAAGTAGATCTTGTCGCCGTAGATCGCCGCCCCGCGGTTGACCACGTCACAGCACGGACGAATGTTGTCGGGCAGGCGGTGGTTGTAGGTCCACAGGCGTTTGCCGGTCTTGGCATCGAGGGCGAATACCCGCGAGTACGAGCCGGTGACGTAGACCACGCCGTCGCTGACGATGGCCTGGGACTCCTGGCCGCGCTGCTTTTCATCGCCGAAGGAGTACGACCAGGCCGGGGTCAGCTTGAACACGTTCTTGTCATTGACCTGGGCCAGCGGGCTCCAGCGCTGGGCGTTGGTGCCCATGCCGTACTGCAGCACGTCGCTGGTGGTGAGGTGGTCGTTGGCGATGTCTTCCCAGGTGACATTCTTGCCGGCAGGTGCCGCTGGGGGGGTGGCCGCTGTTGCCACGCTGCCCAGGGCCAGGCTACCGGCCATCAGCAGCACGCGAACGCTCAGGGCCAGAGGGGAAAGGGCGGGTAGCGATCTTATTGTCATGGTTGCAGTTCCCAATGGAGGTTTTGGCCTGCACAGGGTGGGGCGCAGTGGCGCTTGCGGGATACGGAAAATGTCCCGCCCTTGCCGGGAAGAGTTCCCGGCCGGCACCTCATTTGGCCGTTCGCCACAAGCCCTACTACCAAGGGAGTAAGGCCCGGCCACCAAAGCAGCATTCGGCCGCCTGCGAGGTGTTTTTAAGATGGCGGCACGGCCTCTGTGGTTGAGGCTTTGCGTGCAATGGTGAGGGCATGACAATGACAATAAAACCCAATGTGTTGCTTGCTGCAGGTCTGTTGGCCGGGGCTGTGTTGACCGGCACGGCCTGGGCCCATGGCAATGTGGTCCCGCAGGCGGTGGAGACCCAGGGCCTGACCCCAATCAAGGACGCTGGCGTGAGCCTGGACGGTGACGGCTGGGCAGCGGTCAACCCTTACCGCAGTTCGCCTGAGCACGACAAAGCGGTGGAGATCGGCGCCTCGGCCTACAACCAGAACTGCGCGGCCTGCCATGGCCTGGAAGCCAAATCTGGCGGTATTGCCCCCGACCTGCGCCTGCTCGATGCCGGCGACGCCGGCGATGAATGGTTCGTCGAGCGCGTGCGCCACGGCGCGGTCCGCGACGGCCGCGTGTACATGCCGAAAATGGCCGATTACCTGAGCCAGGAAGCCCTGTGGGCGGTGCGCACTTACCTGGACAGCGTGCACGTCGAGGAGTGACGGCCATGCGCCTGATGGCGGTGCTGTTCACGGGCCTGTTGCTGTGCTGTGCAGCGGCCCAGGCGCAGGTGCGCAGCTACGACACGATCATCGCTGCCGGTGAGCTGAAGGTGGCGGTGTACAAGGACTTTGCGCCCTACAGCTTCCAGGACCAGGGCCAGCCGCGTGGTGTGGATGTGGAGCTGGCCCAGGCGCTGGCCGAGGCCATGGGCGTGCGCCTGCAATTGATCTGGGCCCCCCCTGGGGAAAAGCTCGACGACGACCTGCGCGATTACATTTGGCGCGGCAGCCCGCTGCGCCACCAGCAGTTGGCCGACCTGATGATGCGGGTGCCGTACGACCACGACTACACACAGAAGCGCAACGAACTGGGTGAGCTGGAAAACGGCCAGGTGGTGATGTTCGGCCCTTATCAGGAAGAGCGCTGGCAAGTGGCCTACGACCGCCGCCGGTTGGCCTCGGTGGCCAGTGTCGCCGTGTTCCAGCAGCACCCGATCGGCGTCGAGGTAGACAGTGTGCCGTCGTTCTACCTGACCTCGGTTTTCAACGGCATGCTCAGCGCCAGAACCCATCATTACCCCAGCGTTCAGCAGGCCTTTGCGGCCATGCACGCCGGCCAGGTGGATGCGGTGATGGCGATGCGTGGTGAAGTTGACTGGCAACTGCATCAGGCCGCTGACCCGCAACTGGCGTTGGCGGAAAACGCTTACCCGAACCTTGGCAAGCAAGCCTGGGAGATCGGCATGGCGGTGCATGAGAGCAACCGGCAACTGGCCTATGCGGTGGAGGAGGCGCTAGAGGCGTTGATCCGGGATGGGCGGATGCAGGCGATTTATGCCCATTACGGCCTGCGCTATCAGACGCCGGAAATGTATCGGTAGTGCTCATCAAAGGAGTGGACGATGAACTGGCGAGCGACTGTCCTGCTGGTGTGCTGGATGCCCTGGGCCGCCCAGGCCTTGGCCAGCGAGCCCAGTGCCAGCAAGGACCCGGTACCGTCGGCGATGTGGGACTTCTACCATAAGCAACTGCTCGGCCAGGCACCGTTCGTGTTCGATGACCGGGTCAAGCTGCTGGCCCCACCCTTTGCCGAGGACGCACGCCAGGTGCCGCTGGAGATCGATGCCCGGGCGTTTACCGGCGAGGTGGTGCGTATCATCGCCTGGGCGGAGCTCAACCCGTTGCCGCGCATTGTCGACTTTCGGCCCGGCGAGCGTGTGCTGCCCTGGTTGTCGATCCGTATCCGTATCGAGCAGGCCACGCCGCTGCGCGCGGCCGTGCTTACCCGCGACGGCCTGTGGCATGTCGGCTCTACCCTGATCGATGCTGCCGGCGGCGGCTGTACTGCGCCCAGCGTGGTGCGCACCCAAGCCGGCTGGGAGGAACACCTCGGCGAGGTGCTGGGTGGGCGCTACAGACGCGGCGATAGCAGCCGCTTGCGCTTGCAGGTGAGCCACCCGATGGACAACGGCCTGGTCAGTGGTATTCCCGAATTCTTCCTCAACCATGCGCAGTTGCAAGGCGCCGATGGCCAGCCCCTGGCCAGCCTGGAACTGTACCCGGCGGTCAGCGAAAACCCCAATCTGGGCTTCGATGTCCTGGGCCCCGGGCCAACCCGGCTGCTGTTGCAGGACAACAGCGGCAACCAGTTCGAGGCGGCGCTGCCCTGAGCGCCAGGCCTGACCCTTTACCCGACCCGAGGCACCTGCCATGCGCTGGATCCTGCTGTTGCTGCTGTGCCTGGGGCTGCCGGCCCAGGCAAACCTGGAATACGGGCTGGTGCCCCGGCAGATTGCCGAGGGCACCTGGTTGCTGGAAGGCAGTACCGACAATTTTGCCAAGGCCAATGGCGGCAATGTGGTCAACACCGCGTTCATCATTACCGACGCGGGTGTGGTGGTGATCGACAGCGGGCCGTCGAAGCGCTATGGCGAGGCGTTGCGCCAAGCCATTGCCACCGTCACCGACAAGCCGGTGCTCGAAGTGCTGCTGACCCATCATCACCCAGACCACGCGCTGGGCAACCAGGCCTTTGCCGATGTGCCCATTGGCGCCTTGGCAGGTACCGCTGAGTTACTGCGTCAGCAGGGGGATGCCATGGCCGAAAACATGTACCGCCTGGTCGGTGACTGGATGCGGGGCACCGAGGTGGTGTTGCCGAGCCGGGTAGTGGAGCCCGGTATCCGTGAAGTCGGTGGGCACCGCCTGCGTTTGCTCGGGCTGAGTGGGCATACCGGCGCTGACCTGGCGATTCTCGATGAATCGACCGGGGTGCTGTTCGCTGGCGACCTGGTGTTCTACGAGCGTGCCCTGACGACGCCCAACAGCCCGGGGCTGGACGTTTGGCTCAAGGACCTCGAGACCTTGCAGGCGCTGCCCTGGAAGCAGCTGGTGCCCGGGCATGGCCCGGTGGCCAGCGACACCCGGCCGTTTACGCAGATGCGCGATTACCTGGGCTGGCTGGATAGCCTGCTGCGTGAGGGCGCTGCGCGTGGCGATGACATGGCCGAGATGATCCGCAGCCCGATCCCCGAGCGGTTTGCCGGGGTCAGCCTGACCCGGTATGAGCTGATTCGCAGTGTCAGCCATCTGTATCCGCGTTACGAGCGCCAACAATTCCGGCGCGTTGACGCCAGGCACTGACGCGCCTGCCCTGTACCAAGGAACTAGAAAACTCCGCACTCCTGGCAATTGTTGGCGAACAGGCCGCGACCAAGAATTCTCGGCACACCGGGAAATTTTCCCGGACACAACAAAAAAACCAAAGGTAGCCGACATGACCCGATCCGCACGTCGTCCCGCGTTCGCCCAGAGCCTGGTGCTCAGCGCCTTGCTGCTGGCCGGCGCGGCCCACGCCGCCGTCAGCAATGAAGAAATCCTCCAGGACCCGAAGAACCCGCAGCAGATCGTCACCAACGGCCTGGGCGTGCAGGGCCAGCGCTACAGCCCGCTGGACATGCTCAACAGCAACAACGTCAAGGAGCTGCGGCCGGTCTGGGCATTCTCCTTCGGTGGTGAGAAGCAGCGCGGCCAGCAGGCCCAGCCGCTGGTCAAGGACGGCGTGATGTACCTGACCGGCTCCTATTCGCGGGTGTTCGCCGTGGACGCCCGCACCGGCAAGAAACTCTGGCAGTACGATGCCCGCCTGCCGGACGACATCCGCCCGTGCTGTGACGTGATCAACCGGGGCGTGGCGCTGTACGGCGACCTGGTGTTCTTCGGCACCCTGGACGCCAAGCTGGTGGCACTGAACAAGGACACCGGCAAGGTGGTGTGGAGCAAGAAGGTGGCCGACCACAAGGAAGGCTACTCGATCAGCGCCGCGCCGATGATCGTCAATGGCAAGCTGATTACCGGCGTGGCCGGCGGCGAGTTCGGCGTGGTGGGCAAGATCCAGGCCTACAACCCGGAGAACGGTGAACTGCTGTGGATGCGGCCGACCGTGGAAGGGCACATGGGTTATGTGTACAAGGACGGCAAGGCGATCGAGAACGGGATTTCCGGCGGTGAGGCGGGCAAGACCTGGCCTGGCGACCTGTGGAAGACCGGCGGCGCCGCGCCTTGGCTGGGCGGCTACTACGACCCGGAAACCAACCTGATCCTGTTCGGCACTGGCAACCCGGCGCCGTGGAATTCGCACCTGCGCCCGGGTGACAACCTGTATTCCTCGTCGCGCCTGGCGCTGAACCCGGATGACGGCACCATCAAGTGGCACTTCCAGAGCACGCCGCACGATGGCTGGGACTTCGACGGCGTCAACGAGCTGATCTCGTTCAACTACAAAGATGGCGGCAAGGAGGTGAAGGCCGCCGCCACCGCTGACCGCAACGGCTTCTTCTACGTGCTGGACCGCACCAACGGCAAGTTCATCCGCGGCTTCCCCTTCGTCGACAAGATCACCTGGGCCACCGGCCTGGACAAGGATGGCCGGCCAATCTACAACGAAGCCAGCCGCCCGGGCGCGCCGGGGAGTGAAGCCAAGGGCAGCTCGGTATTCGTCGCCCCGGCCTTCCTCGGTGCCAAGAACTGGATGCCGATGGCCTACAACAAGGACACCGGGCTGTTCTACGTGCCGTCCAACGAGTGGGGCATGGACATCTGGAACGAAGGCATCGCCTACAAGAAGGGCGCGGCGTTCCTGGGGGCCGGCTTCACCATCAAGCCGCTGAACGAGGACTACATCGGGGTGCTGCGTGCCATCGACCCGGTCAGCGGCAAGGAAGTGTGGCGGCACAAGAACTACGCGCCGCTGTGGGGCGGTGTGCTGACCACCAAGGGCAACCTGGTGTTCACCGGCACGCCGGAGGGCTTCTTGCAGGCGTTCAACGCCAAGACCGGCGACAAGGTCTGGGAATTCCAGACCGGCTCTGGCGTGCTCGGCTCGCCGGTAACCTGGGAAATGGACGGCGAGCAGTATGTTTCGGTGGTGTCCGGCTGGGGCGGCGCGGTGCCGCTGTGGGGCGGTGAAGTGGCCAAGCGGGTGAAGGACTTCAACCAAGGCGGCATGCTCTGGACCTTCAAATTGCCCAAGCAGTTGCAGCACACCGCAAGCGCCAAGCGCTGAGGCCCAGACCCTACTACCAAATGACGAGAGCCCCGCTGCCAACGATGCATTCGCCCGGCACGCGGGGCTTTCTACCATTGAAGCATCGCCTGTCGTGGGACAGGCATCGACCCGCAGAGGCTCAGCATGATCTACGCACAACCCGGAACTCCAGGTGCCGTCGTATCCTTCAAACCCCGCTACGGCAACTTCATCAATGGCGAGTTCGTGGCGCCGCTGGCTGGCCAGTACTTCACCAACAGCTCGCCGGTCAATGGCCAGCCGATCGCCGAATTCCCCCGTTCTACCGCCCAGGATATCGAGCGTGCGCTGGATGCCGCGCATGCCGCGGCCGACGCCTGGGGCAAAACCTCGGTGCAGGACCGTGCCCGGGTACTGCTGAAGATCGCCGACCGCATCGAGCAGAACCTGGAAGTGCTGGCGGTTACCGAAACCTGGGACAACGGCAAGGCCGTGCGCGAAACCCTGAACGCCGACGTGCCGCTGGCGGCGGATCACTTTCGTTATTTCGCTGGCTGCATTCGCGCGCAGGAGGGCGGGGCTGCCGAGATCAACGAAGGCACTGTGGCCTATCACATCCATGAACCGCTGGGTGTGGTCGGGCAGATCATCCCGTGGAACTTCCCGCTGTTGATGGCGGCCTGGAAGCTTGCCCCGGCCCTGGCCGCCGGCAACTGCGTGGTGCTCAAGCCAGCTGAACAGACGCCGCTGTCGATCACCGTGTTTGCCGAGCTGATTGCCGACCTGTTGCCGGCAGGCGTGTTGAACATTGTCCAGGGCTTTGGCCGTGAAGCGGGCGAGGCCCTGGCTACCAGCAAGCGGATTGCCAAGATCGCCTTCACCGGGTCCACCCCGGTGGGCTCGCACATCATGAAGTGCGCAGCCGAGAACATCATCCCGTCCACCGTCGAACTGGGCGGCAAATCGCCCAACATTTTCTTCGAAGATATCATGCAGGCCGAGCCTGCGTTCATCGAGAAGGCGGCCGAAGGCCTGGTGCTGGCGTTCTTCAACCAGGGCGAGGTCTGCACCTGCCCGTCGCGGGCGCTGATCCAGGAGTCGATCTACGAACCGTTCATGGCCGAGGTGATGAAGAAGATCGCCAGGATCACCCGCGGCAACCCGCTGGATACCGAGACCATGGTGGGGGCGCAAGCTTCGGAGCAGCAGTACGACAAAATCCTCTCGTACCTGCAGATCGCCCGGGAGGAGGGTGCACAGTTGCTGACCGGCGGGGCTGCCGAGCGCCTGCAGGGTGACCTGTCCAGCGGTTACTACATCCAGCCGACCCTGCTGAAGGGCCACAACCGGATGCGCGTGTTCCAGGAAGAAATCTTCGGCCCAGTGGTGGGCGTCACCACCTTCAAGGACGAAGCTGAAGCCCTGGCAATCGCCAACGACAGTGAATTCGGCCTTGGTGCCGGCCTGTGGACCCGCGACATCAACCGCGCCTACCGCATGGGCCGTGGGATCAAGGCCGGGCGGGTATGGACCAACTGCTACCACCTGTACCCGGCGCATGCCGCGTTTGGGGGCTACAAGAAGTCGGGTGTGGGGCGTGAGACGCACAAGATGATGCTGGACCATTACCAGCAGACCAAGAACCTGCTGGTGAGCTACGACATCAATCCGCTGGGCTTCTTCTAGGCCGGGTCGGGGCCTTCGCGGGTCGCCCGCTCTCACAGGTTCACCGTTGGTTCCAGAACCGGCGCAGGACCTGTGGGCTCGGGTTCATCCGCGAAGAGGCCGGCACTCGCCAATGCCTACCCGTACCATCGCACCCCGCAAGCTCGTTCCAAAGTAGCATTCGCCCCAGTTCCCCCACGTGCATTAATGCTTCTACCGGAATCCTCCGGCACAAGAAGAGGACTAGCCCCTATGTGGACCAAACCCGCCTACACCGACCTGCGCATTGGCTTCGAAGTGACGATGTACTTCGCCAATCGCTGATGCCCCTCCGGCCATCCTTGCGATGGCCGGATCTTCAAACCGGATGTCCCTGTGAACTTGATCGATCGCCAGCAGGCCTTGGCCCTGGGCAAAGGCCTGCGCCTGCACTGGGAGCCTTTGCAGGCGCGTCATGTGCTGCTGTACCCCGGCGGCATCATCGAGCTCAACCCCAGTGCCGGCTGGGTACTGGAGCTGCTGGATGGCCAGCGTAGCGTGGCAATGATCATCGACCGCCTGGCGCAGCGTTTCCCGGGCGTACCCGGCCTTGACGAGGACGTCCTGGCGTTCCTGGAGGTGGCCCGCGCCAAGGCGTGGATCGAATGAGCGCTTGCCCCGCTTTGGTCTGGTTGCTTTCGCTGCGGGATGCTTTACGCTGGCGGTTACCTTCCAGAACAATAAAAACAGGCTTTACGATGAGCCAGAGTTTCAGCCCGCTTCGCAAGTTCGTTTCGCCTGAAATCATCTTTGGTGCCGGCTGCCGACACAATGTTGCCAACTACGCCAAGACCTTCGGTGCGCGCAAGGTCCTGGTAGTCAGCGACCCCGGCGTGATCGCTGCTGGCTGGGTGGCCGACGTCGAGGCCAGCCTGCAGGGGCAGGGTATCGACTATTGCCTTTACACTGCCGTATCACCCAACCCGCGGGTCGAGGAGGTGATGCTCGGCGCCGAGATCTATCGGCAGAACCACTGCGATGTGATCGTCGCTGTGGGCGGGGGCAGCCCGATGGATTGCGGCAAGGCCATCGGCATCGTGGTCGCCCACGGGCGTAGCATCCTCGAGTTCGAAGGCGTGGACATGATCCGCGTGCCGAGCCCGCCGCTGATCCTGATCCCGACCACCGCCGGCACCTCGGCCGACGTGTCGCAATTCGTGATCATTTCCAACCAGCAGGAACGCATGAAGTTCTCCATCGTCAGCAAGGCGGTGGTGCCGGACGTGTCGCTGATCGACCCGCAAACCACCCTGAGCATGGACCCGTTCCTGTCGGCGTGTACCGGCATCGATGCGCTGGTGCACGCCATCGAGGCCTTTGTGTCCACCGGCCACGGCCCGCTGACCGACCCCCATGCGCTGGAAGCCATGCGCCTGATCAACGGCAACCTGGTGGAGATGATCGCCAACCCCCACGATATCGCCCTGCGCGAGAAGATCATGCTCGGCAGCATGCAGGCGGGGCTGGCGTTTTCCAACGCGATCCTCGGCGCGGTGCACGCCATGTCGCACAGCCTGGGCGGGTTCCTCGACCTGCCGCATGGCTTGTGCAACGCGGTGCTGGTGGAGCATGTGGTGGCGTTCAACTACAGCTCGGCGCCGGAGCGTTTCAAGGTGATTGCCGAAGTGTTCGGCATTGACTGCCGTGGGCTCAACCACCGGCAGATCTGCGGGCGCCTGGTGGAGCACCTGATTGCCCTGAAACATGCCATCGGCTTCCATGAAACCTTGGGCCTGCATGGGGTGCGCACGTCCGATATTCCGTTCTTGTCGCAACATGCGATGGATGACCCGTGCATCCTCACCAACCCCCGCGCGTCCAGCCAGCGGGATGTCGAGGTGGTCTATGGCGAGGCCCTCTGACGACCAGCAACGGGCGCTGGCCGGGCTGCTGGGGCTGGGTGATCACTCGGCGCGCAAAAGCCATTACCCGGAACTGTCCGCACGCCTGGATGAACTGGAGGCCGAGCGCAACCGCTATAAATGGCTGTTCGAAAACGCCGTGCACGGGATTTTCCAGGCCAGCCTGCAAGACGGCATGCGTGCCGCCAACCCGGCACTGGCACGCATGCTGGGCTACGACGACCCGCAGGAAGTGCTGTTTTCGCTGACTGACCTGGCCGCTCACTTGTTCGACGGCGGTGCCCAGGAGCTGCACGCCATCACGGCGATCCTCGCCCGTGAGCATAGCCTGCATGGCTATGAAACCCGCTTGCGGCGCAAGGACGGCAGTTACCTCGATGTGCTGATGAACCTGTTGCTCAAGCCCGGCCAGGAAGGCCTGGTGGAAGGCTTTGTCGCCGACATCACTGAGCGCAAGCAGGCGCAGCAGCGCTTGCAACAACTCAATGACGAACTGGAGCAACGGGTCGCTGCGCGAACGGACGAATTGCTCGAGGCGCGCGATGCCGCCGAAGCCGCCAACCGAAGCAAGGACAAATACCTCGCGGCCGCCAGCCACGACCTGCTGCAACCATTGAATGCCGCCCGCCTGCTGATCTCGACCTTGCGTGAACGGCCCTTGCCAGACGCCGAGCACATATTGGTGGAGCGTACCCACCAGGCCCTGGAGGGTGCCGAGGACTTGCTGACCGACCTGCTGGACATTTCCCGACTCGACCAGGCCGCGGTCAAGCCGGATGTGGCGGTGTACCGCCTCGACGAACTGTACGCGCCCTTGGTCTCGGAGTTTCGTTCCGTGGCCGACGCGGCAGGCCTGAAGCTGCATGCGCGCATTGGCGACTACGCCATCAGCACTGACCTGCGGCTGCTGACGCGCATCTTGCGTAACTTCCTCAGCAACGCCTGCCGTTACACCGATCAGGGTCGGATCTTGCTAGGCGCCAGGCGCCGCGGCAAACACCTGCGCCTGGAGGTATGGGACACCGGGCGGGGCATTGCGCAGGACCGGTTGCAAGCCATCTTCCTCGAGTTCAACCAGTTGGACGTTGGCCGTGCGGCGGACCGCAAGGGCGTGGGCCTGGGCCTGGCGATCGTCGAGCGGATCGCCAAGATTCTCGGCTACCGGATCGAAGTGCGCTCGTGGCCGGGGCGTGGTTCGATGTTCAGCATCGAGGTGCCGATTGGCCAAGAAGTACCGCAGGCGGCACACCAGGCCGCGCCGCAGCCCAGCGCCGGCAACCCGCTGCCGGGCCGGCGCCTGCTGGTGCTGGACAACGAAGTGAGCATCCTCCAAAGCATGGGTGCGCTGCTGGGGCAGTGGGGGTGCGAGGTGGTTACGGCCACCGACCAGGCGGCGGCCATGCAGGCGCTCCAGGGGCGGGCACCGGAGTTGATCCTGGCCGACTTCCATCTCGATCACGGCGTGGTGGGTTGCGAGGTGGTGCGGCATTTACGCGAGCATTTTGCCACCCCGATACCGGCAGTCATCATCACTGCCGATCGCAGCGATCAATGCCGACAGGCCCTGCTGACACTTGGCGCACCCTTACTGAACAAACCGGTTAAACCAGGCAAATTGCGCGCGGTGTTGAGCCAGCTGTTGGGGTAAGTGCCATGGGGCAGGTTGGCGCTGTTCTTTCCGGGGCGGCGTTCTGTATGCAGCGGGTTAGAGCAATTTGTAGTCGCTGCCTGTTCTGGATCCAACTACCGACAAAAAATTACCCAATCGGTCAGCTTGCAAGAAGTTAGCAAACTAACTAACGCGACTTTAAATACCGCTGGTCGGTGGTTCTGTATGAAATATGAACGATTCGCTCGCTGGCGGCTCTTATTTGCCAGCAGGTGTGTTCCGCTGGAACTGCACTTTGCACACTCCCCAGAAAGTAAAGGATGTTCAACCTCATCTGCATCGCAGGGATGCACATGGGGCTTTTTTTTACCGTTGAAAGTGGAGTAATGCCCATGCCCAACCGAGGCTCATCCGGTTGAGCCGCTGTACGCCTAGGTAAAACAATCCGCTGTTCAAACTAACGATATGATTTGGCGTTTGCCGCTGCGATCAAGGGGTTCGCACGCCTGTCGCACGGCTATGGGGCGCTGATGTATTACGTGGAGAATTCGACGTGGAGTTTAATACAATTATTAGCCTGTTCGGGCAAAAAGAATCCATGGAACTGGTGCGGCTGTCGGTGATTTATGTTCATCTGTTGGCCTGTTGCATTGCCATCGGCCTGGTGTTTACCAGTGATGCCGAGATGGTCAGGGACTTATTGAAAGGCCACAAAAAGGCCGGCCATGACGGTCAGCACATGGCGCGGTTACAGAAGTCTGTGACCTATGCTTTGTTAGGGTTGTGGCTGACCGGCGCTGCCGTGATTGGTATTGACTACCTTGAGAAAGGCATGAACTATTTTGCCAATCCCAAACTTCACGCCAAGGTCATTATTGTCCTGTTGCTGACGTTCAATGGCCTGTTGTTGCACCGTTATGTCTTGCCTGCCTTGCTCAAGGCCGGTTCTTTGATCGACTTGAATATCGGCGTGCGCCTGTTCGCCCTGTTCTCCGGCGCCCTGTCGGGTGTTTCCTGGTTGTACGCAGCGATGCTGGGGGTTGGCCGGCCGCTGGCCTGGAAGTATTCGCTGACCGAGTTGTTGCTGGCCTATCCGGTCATGATCCTGCTGGGCTTTGCCCTGATGGCAGCCCTGACCCAGTGGGCACGTCAACGCGCCCAAGCCCAAGAAACCCAAGCACCGGCATGGCCGCTGGCGGGTATCCCTTGCTGAATGCGTGAACCCAAGCGTGAAAGCTCATACGCTGCGAACCGGTCGCCTGGTTCGCAGCGTGGTTGATGACGGGTGATGAATTGCACCGCCGACGTCTTGTGGCTGCGTTGCCTTCAGCGGCGGTTCGCCAACTCTGCGCGGACGATGGCTGCCCCTGCACTCAGCGCCTTGAGCTTGCCGCTGGCGACCCGGCGTGGCAGGGGCGCCATGCCGCAGTTGGTGCACGGGTAGAGTTTGTCGGCGTCGACAAACTGCAGGGCCTTGCGCAGGGTGTGGGCAACTTCCTCGGGTGTTTCGATGCCATGGCTGGCGACGTCAATGGCGCCGACCATGACTTTCTTGCCACGAATCAGTTCAAGCAGGTCCATCGGCACCTGTGAGTTGTGGCACTCCAGCGAAATGATGTCGATGCTGGATCGCTGCAACCTGGGGAAGGCCTCTTCGTATTGCCGCCACTCCGAGCCCAAGGTCTTTTTCCAGTCGGTATTGGCCTTGATGCCGTAGCCGTAACAGATGTGCACGGCCGTTTCGCACTTGAGGCCTTGAATGGCCCGTTCCAGGGTAGCCACGCCCCAGTCATTCACTTCGTCAAAGAACACATTGAAGGCGGGTTCGTCGAACTGGATGATATCGACGCCGGCCGCTTCCAGTTCCAGGGCTTCCTGATTGAGTATCTTGGCGAATTCCCAAGCGAGCTTTTCCCGGCTCTTGTAATGGCTGTCATACAACGTGTCGATCATGGTCATGGGGCCGGGCAGCGCCCACTTTATCGGCTGGGTGGTTTGCTGCCGAAGGAACCGCGCATCTTCGACAAACACCGGTTTTTCGCGGGCGACAGCGCCGACTACCGTCGGGACGCTGGCATCGTAGCGGTCGCGAATTCGGACTGTTTCACGCTTGGCGAAATCTACCCCGGCAAGGTGCTCGATAAACGTGGTGACGAAATGCTGACGTGTCTGCTCGCCGTCACTGACGATATCGATGCCGGCGTGCTGTT
This sequence comes from Pseudomonas sp. DCB_BI, assembly GCF_026240995.1. Lineage (NCBI taxonomy): Bacteria > Pseudomonadati > Pseudomonadota > Gammaproteobacteria > Pseudomonadales > Pseudomonadaceae > Pseudomonas > Pseudomonas sp. DCB_BI. The sequence goes on from NZ_JAPFCG010000005.1 coordinate 27,597, forward strand.
GTTCTTGCAGGGCCAGGCGCAAGGCATCCTGTTTGCCTTCGATCAATTGCGCATGCTGCAACTTCCAGGGTGACCAGAGTGTTTCCGGTTCGGCCAGCCAGGAAGGTTTGGGCAAGCTGCCGGCAGTGGAGGTGGGAAGCAGGGTGTTCATCAACGGTAACCTTGTACGTGAAGTGATCAGCGGGCGTATCGAGCGGACCATTGCTCGAGCGTGGCCTGGTACGGTTTGACAAATTGCTCTTGGGCAAACTTGCCCTGTTCGATCGCCAGGCGGCTGCGTTCCTCGCGATCGTAAACAATGCGCGTGAGGGAATAGTCCTGGTGTTTCAGGCTGGGCTGGTAGGACTTTCCGGCTGCCGAGTTGGCGTTGTAGATCTCGGGGCGATAGATTTTCTGAAAGGTATCCATGGTGCTGATGGTGCTGATCAGCTCAAGGTTGCTGTAGTCGGCCAGCAGGTCACCGGCAAAGTAAAAGGCCAATGGCGCCACACTGTTCGGCGGCATGAAATAGCGCACCTTCAGGCCCATCTTGTTGAAGTAGTCGTCCGTCAGCGAGTAGGCGTCCTGCAGGTATTCAGCGCCCAGGACCGGGTGCTGGTTTTCGGTGCGGTGGTAGGTCCTGCTGCTGGACACGCTCAGGCAGATGACCGGTGGTTTGTTGAAGTGCTGCTTGTAGGTTGGCGAGTTGATGAAGCACTTGAACAGGTTGCCATGCAGCTCGCCAAAGTTCTCAGGTGTGCTGAAAGTTGGCCGACCCTTGTTGTGTTCCAGCAACAGGACGCTGAAGTCGTAGTCGCGGACGTACGAGGAGAAGTTGTTACCGACCATACCCTCGAGGCGGGTGTCGGTCTTGTGGTCGACAATATGGGTCTTCAAGATCTCGATCAGCGGCAGGGCGCTACCGTGCTGCTCGGCACCCAGACGCAGTGCGACCGAAATGATGTCCAGCTCAACGCTGTAGCGATCGTTGTCGGCATTGTCCCAGTGCGCCAGGGCGTTGAAACGGTTGTCGATCATCTTCAGGGTGTTGCGCAGGTTTTTCCGGCGATTCGAACCCCGCGCCAGGTTGGCGAAATTGGTGGTGATGCGGGTGTTTTCGCCGGGGTGGTAGTGCTCATCGAAAGGGGTGCGCGTGACGATGAATGTCGGTGCTTCGTTCATGTGTTCGGTGTCCTGATACCTGCGCCGAGATGCTTCATTGCTGCGAGGCGGCATGCGCAAGGCTGAAGGCTCGGTCGTCTGTTGTCCGTGATCGAGGCCTATTCTAGGCAGGGTCAGTGCATGAATGAAATTGAAGATGATTCAGAAAACATTTAGTTTTCCTCATGAAGCCTTCGCGAATTATTTCCTGATAAAAGGGAGGGAATTTTGAGTTGGCATGAATATCTCATGTCAAACGAGAGCCATTACGGGCTCATGCGTTCGTACCCACCTCCCATGGAAGAACAATAAAAGGGGGCTTACATGAGTTGTCTGATCTGTGCAGGGCAGGCGGAATCCGTTGAGTGCACCCTTGGATGGGAAGAGCGGCGTTGTGCCCGATGCGGGTGTTACCGAATGTCCCAATCGCTCATCCTGGTGATGATGGAGGAAGGGCAGATTTTCGATACCGAGCGCATGCGCGCATGGCTGGCGGTTACCCGTGGTCAGGTGCCTGTTCCCGCCATCGACCATGACCAGGCGATTCTGCTGCTGTGAATTGCAGGCTGGTGCAGCGGTTCTGGCGAGAGCGTTGTGTACCTGCCTTGGTGACCTGCGGCATCATGTGACGCTCGGCCATCAACTTACCCAGGATACCGCGATGATCAAAGTTGGCGATCAGCTGCCCGACGTCACCCTTTACCAGTACAACAACGACGCGGGGGCCTGCGCGATCGGGCCCAGGGCCTTTTCCATCCGCGAGCGTTGCAAGCAGAAAAAAGTACTGATTTTCGGTTTGCCGGGAGCGTTCACGCCTACTTGTTCCGAACGCCACGTCCCCGGTTATGTCGCTGCGGCGCAAGCGTTGTCGGCAGCTGGCATTGACGAAATCCTCTGTGTCTCGGTGAACGACGCCTTTGTCATGAACGCCTGGGGCAACAGCCTGCAGGTAGCCGATGCAGTGGGCATGATTGGCGACGGCAATGGCGATTTCAGCGACGCGTTGGGGCTGCTCCAGGACCTTTCTGCGCGCGGTATGGGCCGCCGTTCGCTGCGCTATGCGATGGTGGTCGACGATCAGGTGGTCACCTACGTTGCGCTCGAAGCACCTGGCAAGTTCGAAGTCAGTGATGCGGCGAGCCTGCTGGCAGCATTGCGCTAGCTGCACGTCCCCGGCCCTTGCACCCAGGCCGTGTCGGGCCACCGAAGCCCATTTCGAACCGCCCCCGCTAAGAATAAGGTACAGACGGTTGAAACTTCACCAACTCCGGGCGCTGGTCGCCATCCATAACGCAGGCAGTATCCTCGAAGCTTCCAAGCTCATGCACATTACCCAGCCGGCGCTGAGCCGCTCGATCAAGGAGCTGGAACGGGAAGTAGGCTTTAGCTTGTTGCAGCGCTCGCACAAGGGCATGGCCCTTACCGAGGAGGGCAAGCGGGTGATCCGCCATGCCAACCTGGTGGTGGAGAGCATACGCCGCCTGCAGATCGAAGCCGCAAGCATCCAGGATGCGGCCTTGGGGGCGGTTACGATCGGCGTCACCGCGCTGACGGCGATGCTGGACGGTGTCGATGAAAGCATCCTGGCCTTTCGGCGCAAGTACCCGCGCGTGAAGTTGACCATCACCGACCTGCGGCCCAGCCAGATCCTGCAGCGCCTGCGCGACGGCAGCCTGGACTTTGCCATTACCTCGCAGCAACCGCTGAGCCGGCTGAGCCTGGATTGGGAAGCCCTGGGCAGTATCAAGGGCCGGGTGATCTGCCATGCATCGAACCAGCACAAGTTCGCCAAATCGCTGCGGACCTTGCAGTACGGGCACTGGATCAGCCTGGACGAGCTGTCCGACCAGGCTTCGCAATTTCACCAGCTGTTCGAGGCCAACGGCCTGCGGGTCCCGCAGAACACCGTTGAGTGCACGTCGATCATGATGGCGCTCAAGCTGTTGAAGAATACCGAGTCGTTGATGACCATCAGCGAGCTGGCGGTAGACCAGGGGTTCACCTTCGGCCTCGATTCGCAGTACGTGGCCATGGCGGTGCAGGAGTTGATTCCGGACTATCCGATCAACCTGGTCTGCATAGACCGCCACAGCCTCACGGCACCTGCCCAGGAGTTGTTCCACAGCTTGCGCGGGCAGGTGCTGAGGCAAACCCGCGCGGTCGCCTCAGAAGTGGTAGTACATGCCTAGCGCGAGGTTGGTTGGGTTGTCGCCCACCTGGTCCAACGGGGTGCCGGCGTAGGTGACCGACGATGCCCGCTGGTTGGCGATCATGCCCAGCCGGCCATACACGGCCCAGCGCGGGGTAATGAAGTGGTCATAGCCGATCATTACCCCGAATGCGTCCTTGTCGTCGGCCGTGACCTGGCGTTGCATCAGCGCCAGGCGTAGCACGTCCAGCTCACCGACCGGGGCCATTACACCGAAGGTGTACAGCGTGGTGCTGGGCGTGCCAGCCTGGTCCACGTCCTGGCGTTGCCAGGTCAGGCTGGTAGCCAGCGGGCCGAAGTCGTAGAACGCCGACAGGCTCTTGAAGTGGTTGGCGGTCTGGCGTGACCTGCCGTTGTCGTCCCACGGGTCGCTGTAGTACAGGTTGTACGAGGCCAGCAGCATCACCCGGCTGTTGCGGTACTGCAGCTTTGCACCACCGCCGCGTACGGTGCGCCCCTGGCTTGCCACGTCGTCGAAGCCGAAGGTTAAGGCAGTTCCCAGGCTGAACCCATTGAGATTCGGGCTGCTGTAGGCCAGGGTGTGCTTGGGGCGCAGGTCGAGGTAATAGGCCCCTTTGCCGGCGGCGGGTATGGCCAGGTAGGTGTAGGGCGAGCCGTAGGTTGCCAGGAACGGGTCAGCGTAGGTTGGCGTGCTCATGCCGTAGGTCTTGCCGAACTCCAGCTTGCCCAGGGTCCGGGAGCGCAGGGCGACTGTCGCCAGGCGCAGGGTGCCTATGTTGTCCCAGGTGCCGTCCAGGGCCTCGCCGTTGAGGTTGAAGCCCTCTTCGACATCCAGTTCCAGTGCTGTATCGGGGTTCAGCGCCTTGCGTGCATAGAGGCCGAGTTTGTTGGTCCAGGCGCCGCCGCCGGCCAGTTTGAAACCCGAGTGGTGCTGCGAATCGTGGTAGCTGGCAAAGGCATCCAGGGTACCGTAGACCTTCAGTTTGTCATCGAACCCGTAGTCCACGCCGTAATAGCCGAACCCCGAGGCAATCCGGTTTAGGGTGGGGAAGCCCTCGGCCTGCGCCTGCGCGGCAAGGCAAGCCCCTTGGATCATCAACAGCAACGACGTAGTGCGAGTAATCATTCACGACTCCAGGCCAGCACGGTGATGTGGTGGCTGTAGCGTCGGTGAACTCCACGTTGCAGCGTGATTGCCTATTCGGCCCGACCATGCCGTTTGGTTAATCGGGGGCCTGCGCGGCAATCGGACTGGCAACCATGACTGTTCCAGACAGGCTGCGCGCTTGCCGCAAGGTGCCTTGTGGCTGTGGATCTGTGAGCAATTACGGGGCAGGCCGCAGAGGCATGGCGAACCGTGCGCCAGTTCAGGGCAAATTGGCCAGCGGCCGCATCGGTCAATTAACCACTGGTTAGCCATATGCCGAAACTGCAAGTGTGTTGAAGGCCTGATTGGCCGATATTCGCTGCATGCCGCGATTTGCCAACGGAGATAACAATGACCAGACCGCTACCTGCACCGCCGATCCTGCAGACGGGCACGCATTCGACCGCGCAAGCCTCTTCCTCCCGCAAGACCCTGATCGCCTGCTCGTTGGGCAACGCGCTGGAAATGTATGACTTCACGATCTACAGCTTTTTCGCTGTGCTGATCGGCAAGCATTTCTTCCCCTCCGACTCGCCGATGGCGTCGTTGCTGATGTCGCTGGCAACCTTCGGTGTCGGGTTCCTGATGCGCCCGGTCGGCGCGATGGTCATTGGCCGCTACGCCGACCGGCATGGGCGCAAGGCGGCATTGAGCCTGACCATCGGGCTGATGACCCTGGGTACCGCATTGATCGCGTTTGCCCCCACGTATTCGCAGATCGGCATTTTCGCCACGCTGTTGCTGGTGGCCGGGCGGCTTATCCAGGGCATGTCTGCCGGGGGGGAAATCGGTACCGCGTCGGTGTTCCTGATGGAGTCCAGTACGGTCGGCAAACGCTGCCAGAGCGTCAGCTGGCAGGCCGCCAGCCAAGGCTACGCCGCTTTGGTGGGGGCCGGCTTTGGCCTGGCCCTCAGCCAACTGCTCGACCCCGCTGCCCTGGACAGCTGGGGGTGGCGGATCCCGTTCATCTTCGGCCTGCTGATCGGCCCGGTCGGCTGGTACATTCGCACGCGCCTGCCGGAAACCCATGAAGCGGCGTCGGCACACCAGGCACAACAGGGGCTGGACGCCGAACTGATCAAGCGCATCGCCCAGGGCATCGGCCTTATGGCCAGTTCAACCATCGGCATGTACCTGTTCGTGTTCTACATGCCCACCTACCTGACCACAGCCTTGCACTATCCGCCAGGCAGCGCGATGGCGATTGCCTGTATCAGCAGCGGCTGCATGGCGCTCATCTGCCCGCTGGCGGGCAAGTTCGCCGACAAGTACCAGCTGCGCAAACGCCTGCTGGTGTGGACGGTTGCCACCCCGGTGGTGCTGACCCTGCCGGTGTTCTACCTGCTCGGCCATGTGCAGCACATGGCGCTGGCGATGATGTGCGTGGCGCTGCTGATCCTGCCGACCTGCATCGGTGCCGGTGCGTTCTTCGCACTGATCATGGAGGGTTTCCCGAAAGCCCGGCGCTCGTTCGGCACGTCGGTCAGCTACAGCCTGGGGGTGACCCTGTTCGGCGGTTTCTCGCCGCTGGTGGCAACCTGGCTGATCGCGGCGCTGGGCACTCCCTTGGCCCCGGCCTGGTTCCTGGTGGCTGGCGGCGTTGTCAGCCTGGCTTGCCTCAACTACTTCCCTGAAAACAAAGGATGCGAATGACATGGGTATTGTGCAGAGCAATCAACCTCGGCAGGCGATCGCCGAGCTGGACGAGTTCGTCATGCTGCGCCGGCAGATCCACGCAGCGCCCGAGTTGGGCGGTGAAACCCCGGACACCGCGGCCCTGGTCGCCGACAAGCTGCAGGCCTTGGGCTATGAAGTGCATCGCAATGTGGGCGGGCATGGTGTAGTCGGGGTGCTTAAAGTGGGCGACAGCCCGCGCAGCATCGGCTTGCGTGCCGACATGGACGCCCTGCCCATGAGTGAAAAGAACCCCTTCGCGCATGCCAGCAAGATCCCCGGCCGCATGCATGCCTGTGGTCATGACGGGCACACCGCTATTTTGCTGGCCGCTGCCGCACGGCTGGCGGCCACGCGTAACTTCAACGGCACCTTGAACCTGATCTTCCAGCCGGACGAAGAGGGCCTGGCCGGGGCCAAGGCGATGATCGACGACGATCTTTTCCAGCGCTTCCCGTGTGATTCGGTGTATGCGCTGCACAACATGCCCGGCATGCCAGTGGGTACCTGCGTGGTGCAGGCCGGGCCCACCATGGCGTCTTCGGAACGGGTCAGCGTGCGCATCACCGGCAAGGGCGGCCACGGTGCGATGCCGGAGCTCTCGGTCGACCCGGTGATGGCGTTGAACAGCCTGATCGGTGGCATCCAGACCATCAAGTCGCGCAACCTCAGCGTCGAGGAGTATGCGGTCATCAGCATCGGCATGATCCAGGCCGGTACCGTCTACAACATCATCCCCGACGAAGCCTGCATGCTGCTGAGCGTCCGCACCGATACGGCTGAGACCCAGCAGAAAATCAACAGCCGTATCGAAGCCCTGGCCAAAGGCCACGCCGAAAGCTTTGGCGTGCAGATTGATGTGGAATTCACCCAGCTGGCACCCGCGTTGTGCAACAGCGAACACGAAAGCGCATGGCTGCGTGAGAGTCTGCGGCCGTTATTTGCCGACGGTGCGCTGCTGGACAAGATGCCGAAGAAGGTGATGGGCACCGAGGACTTCGCCTACATGCTGCAGGCGCGGCCTGGCTGTTACTTCATGCTGGGCAACGGTACGGGCGAGTTCCATGGGTGCTCGGTGCATAATCCACACTACGACTTCAACGATGCGTTGGTGAAGATCGGTGCCGATTGCTGGGTGAAGTGGGTCGAAGATTACCTGCAGTCGGCCCCGTCCGGCCGTGGGCAGCCAGCACCGCAGCCGTAGACCTCGCAGCCCAGGTTGCAGCATCGCCTGAACGTCGGGCGCGAGTAATCGATAGGTTGTTCGCGCCTGCGGCGTTAAAGTGGGTTCAAGGTCGATGCTTCCTGAAGGTGCGGTATGAGGATTGGACAGCTAGCTAAAATCACGGGGCTTGCCCCATCGCGAATCCGTTTCTATGAGGCCAGCGGGCTGATTCAATCGGTCGAACGCAAGGCCAACGGCTACCGCGACTATTCAGAGGATGCGCTGTGGACCCTGGAGATGATCACCAGCGCCCAGGCTGCAGGGTTTTCCCTGGACGAGATCCGGCACCTGCTGCCGATGAGCGCTAACGGTTGGCGCCATGAACAGCTGCTGTCCGGGCTGAAGCGCAAGGTCGAGGAAATCGAGGCGTTGCAGGTACGCCTGGCGCGCAACAAGGCGCAGTTGCTGATGGTGATCGACGGCATTGAAAACAAGCCCGCCGACATGCCCTGCGGGGACAACAGCCAACGTGTGCTTGGCCGCCTGCGCGAAGGGCTTGTCTCGCACAAGCCCAACGCTATCGGGAAATGAACACGGCTTGGCCCGAGGCCGCCTATGCGCGGCCACGCACAGCCGGTGGCAGCCACCGCGCCAGCAGAGACGCGGCTGGCGCATGATGCCCCCTCAGTGGTGCGCGCTTTCCACCGCAATGCTTTCGCCACTGACCTCGAGGTAGCCGGCGTTGCGGTTGGCCAGGGCGTAATGGATCAGGCCGCCCAGGCCGGCGCCGAAGAACCAGGAGAACTGTGACAGCGTTTCGAACGCCGGTACCAGCGCCAGCACGATGGCGATCAGCGCCGCCGGGATGAATGCCGCTACGGCGCGCAAGTTGACCCCACCGTTGTAATGGTAGGTGGCCTGCTTGCTTTCGCTATACAGCTGCGGCAGGTTCACCCGGCTGCGGCGTACCAGGTAGTAGTCGGTGACGATGATGCCGTACAGCGGGCCGAGCAGGGCACCCAGGCCGCCGAGGAAGTACACGATCACCGACGGGCTGTTGTACAGGTGCCAAGGCAGGATCAGTACCGCAATGGACGCACTGAGCAGGCCGGCGCGGCGGAAGTTGAGCAGGTTCGGGGCCAGGTTGGTGAGCACGTAGGCCGGAGCAACGAAGTTGGCCATGATATTCACCGCCACGGTGACGATCAGGAACGCCAGGCACGCCAGCACCAGCCCGGCGGTGCTGGGAATGGCCGCGACGATCTCGGTCGGGCCCTGTACCAGCCTGCCGTCGATGCTGAACTGCGCGCCGGCCAGTACCACGGCAATCAGCGCGAACCCGAGCATGTTCACCGGCAGGCCCCAGAAGTTGCCCACGCTGATGGTGCGGCGGTCCGGGCAGTTGCGGGTGAAGTCGCAGAAGTTGAGGATCATGGTGCCGTACAGCGAAACCCACAGCGCAGCTGCACCGAACACCTTCAGCCACATGGCAGCGCCACTCGGGGCGTTGCCGCTGGACCAGGAAATCGACAGGCCGCTGCGCCAGTACATCCAGCCTGCCAAACCGGCGAAGGCGACCAGGATGATAGGCCCGGCGAAGGATTCGAAGCGGCGGACCATTTCCATGCCGTAGGCGAAGATCGCCACTTGCACGCACCAGATGCCGAGGAATGTGACCCAGCCCAGTGTCGACAGGCCGAGGATCGAGTTCTGATCGTACGCCGCGAGGTCTGGCGCGATGGCGGTGAGCAGGACACGCAATACGACCGAGGCGAGGTAGGTCTGGATGCCGAACCAGGCGATGGCGATCACCGCGCGGATCAGTGCCGGGATCTGTGCACCATGGATGCCGAAGCTGATCCGGCACATGACCGGGTAGGGCAGGCCGGTTTTCTGGCCCATGTAGCCAGAAAGGTTCATCAAGCCATAGATCACCAGCGCACCGAGGGCAAAGGCGGCAAGGATCTGCGCACCGCTCATGCCCAGGGCGAACAGGCCGATGGCGAAGGAGTAGTTGGCCATGTTGTGAACATCGTTGGTCCACAGCGCGAACAGGCTGTAGCGGCCCCAGGTTCGATTGGCCGCGCGGGTTGGGGCCAGGTCGGCGCTGTACAGGCGCGGGCTTAACGCCAGCTGAGCGGCCTCGGCCTCATCGGCGGGGCGAACATCAAGCTGGCTAACATCGGAACGCGAAATCGACGCCATCGGAACTCCATGATGGTTGTGTACTTTTATTCTTGGTATTTGTATACAAACAAGATTCGTACCAACCTTGGATTTCGGCGGTTTTCATGGCTGCCTGGCTTTGCTGCCCGCTTCTGTAGGGCTTGATGAGGGTGGGGCTGGGAATTTTGTGCACATTTCAGTGCGCGGTTGTTACCCGCTGCATCCGCACGATGCACCCCTAGAGCGCGCGCAGCATTTCCCAGAACGATGCCCCGACCCCCATGATGCTCTCACCGGCAATCAGCCCAGCGGCCGCTGTAATCGCAAACCGCTCGGCGATACTCGGCCAGCGGCAGCTGACCAGCCAGGTAAGGACTGCGCCCAGGCCCATCATCAGGCTGATCGACGCGGGCAGAATGAACGCCAGGCCCAGTGCGGCCGTACTTGGCAGCCAACGCGCCGCGCGCCGCGGCAGCAGGCTGTCCAGCGCGCCCAGTACGACGCCCACCGCACTGCCGGCAGCAATGGCCCAGCGCAGTTCGGGCGCCAGTGCACCAAGCCCCTGAGTCAGGGTTTCGGCCACTGCTTTCCAGGTCGCCACCGCCGGCGCGGGCCATTGCTCGGTGAGCAGCAGGGCCTTTGGGTCGGGTATCAGCACGAGGTAGACCAGCACGCCGACCACGCTGCCGATGAAAATCCCGATGCACTGTGCAATCAGCTGTTTGTGTGGCGTGGCGCCGATCGCCTGGCCGACCTTGAAGTCGTTCATCAGGTCGGTGGACTGCCCGGCCGCGCCGCCTGCGGTGTTGGCGCTCATCAGGTTGATTGCTACCTGGCCCGGGGCGACCAGGCCGAAGCCCAGCTGCGACAGTTTGCCGATAGCGCCGATCGGCGCGATGCCGGTGGCCCCGACCACGCGTGCGGCGACCACGGCAAGGCACACCGCCAGCGGAATGCTCAACAACGCCATCCACCCATCGATCCCGAACAGCAGCACCTGCAAGCTCACTACCAGTGCGCTGGCAACCAGCAACCCCGACGCCGGCCACGGTGACCACCGGCCCCTGGCCCGTGGTGCCTGGTTAGCCCGTCGGTCGTGGGGCGGTCGGCGGGTCACTTGCAGCAGACGCAGCGCAAGCGCTGTCAGGGTCGCACACACCATCAGGCTGACCCCCGGCCACAACAGCCATTCCACCAGCGCCGCGAACTGCGGGCCGCTGGCGTTGGGCGCCAGTACTACCAGGGCATGGTCGATCAGCCACGGTGCCAACCCACCCCACGCCAGCGCGGCCCCCAGCAGCAATGTCAGGCCCACGCGGATACCGATAATGCCGCCAAAGCCGATGAGCATCAGCGAGGGGTCGACAGTAAAGGTCAGGCGCTCAAGCGTGGGTGTGGGTGCCCAACGGGGTATTGCCCAGGCGAAACCGTCTACCCATTTCACCAGCCCTGACAACAACGCGGCGCTGCACAGCACCTTGATCCGCGTCATGGCCTCCTGGCCGTGATGGTAGATCTGCTGCAGCGTTTCCAGGGTCGCCATGCCCTCGGGGAACTTCAGGTCATGGTCGTTGAGCAAGGCGGGGCGCAGATACCAGGCGATCCAGATGCCCAGGAAGCTCACCGAGAAAACCCAGGCCATCATCGGCAGCGGATCCAGCTGATGACCGGTGAGCAGGGTATAGGCCGGGATCGGTGCCACCAGCCCGCCGGAAACGATGGAGGCTGCGGCCGAGGCCACGGTCTGGTTGATGTTGCTTTCATGCAGCGACCATGTGGGCCGGTGCTTGCTGCGCCCAGCGACGCCCTGCCACAGCGCGAAGCCCACCAGCAGGGCGATGATCGACATGTTGAAGGACCAGCCGATCTTCAGCCCTGCATAGACATTCGACGGCGTCAGCAAGATGCCCAGTACCGCGCCGGTCAGCACCGCTCGCGGGCTCAGTTCCCGTTCGACGCGAACTTCGGGGAGGGCAGTGGATGCAACGTGTTCCATGGCAATCCTTTGTGTCGCAAGCACTTTGCACAACTGAGCACTGACAGCCACGAAGGTTCCGTGCTGCTTCGGCAGCGACTTCGGTTATAGCGCCTGGATGCAGCTGTCTTTGGACGCGGGACGCGGGATGAGTGCGGGGAGGGCCGGCCCCAGCATACGATAGGGCCGGCAAGGTTCTGCGGCGGGAGCAGCCGTGTGCTGCGAAGCAGTGGGCGCTAAGGCTGAAGCGGTGCTTTGCCAGTCACGACCCTTTCGCAGCAAGGCTGCTCAGTCAATGCAATCAGCGGTTCTTGTCCATGTCCTGCTGATCATCGCGGACCTGCTTGCCGCCCATCGAGCCTGTCTTGTCAGCCGTTTGCGTATCGCGGCTATTGTCGCCCGACTGGCCACCCTGGCGACCTTTGTCCTGGGACGCGTCCCAGTCCTTGTTCATCTTGTCTTCAGGCCGTTGCCCGGTTTGCTGGCCGCCTTGGTGCTTGCCAGCGTCGGCACCGCCTGATCCATGGCCTCCTTGCTGGCCGGCTTGGCCCATGTCAGGTTTGCCGGCACCGCCTTGATGGCCGCCTTTGTCTTGATTGTTCGCCATGATCGCTTACCTCAAGTCAAACACAGGAAGGTCTGTGTTCAGTTGTGACTTGGGAAAATTTCCGGGCGCTGCAAAAGTTTAGGGTTTTTCGGACGAGGCGCTTTAAGTAACAGGGTGCAAACCTTTAGTGGCTGAAAACCCAGGCCAACACCGGGCCTGCGCAACGGTGTCATTCGCTTCGCGAGCCGATACCGACTTTTTCAGGCAACTTCAGATTCCCTTCAGACTTGCCTCCGATACTCACCCTCACTAACCCAGTCGGGGGGAGTTTCATGACCCATACCCTGTGGAGCAGCCTGCTCCCATTGCCCATTGGCACCCACGCGGAGCATCACGCCTGTCTGTCCCTGCACCTGCAGGGCGAGCCCGGCCGTGATGAGCTCGAGCACTTCATTCACCGCTGTTTCGCTGATGTGCACCATGCCGATGTCCATCACTACCTGCCCGAGTTGCTGGCCCTGCGGGACAGCCACGGCCAACTGATTGCCGCAGCGGGAATACGCCCCGCCAGCAGCGGCCCGCTGTTTCTCGAGCGCTACCTGGACGTGCCACTGGAGAGTGCAATTTCGCACATCACCAGCCTGCCCTTGGGACGTGAATGCATGGTCGAGGTGGGCAACCTGGCGTCACTCAGTGCTGGCAGCGCGCGCATCATGATAACCGCCGTGACGTGGTTGCTTGCCAGGCGAGGGCTGCAGTGGGTGGCGTTCACCGGTGCCTCTACGTTGATCAACAGCTTCCAGCGCCTGGGGCTGGTACCCACCTTGCTCGCGCAGGCCGACCCGGCACGCCTGGGCGAACCTGCAGAGCAGTGGGGCAGCTATTACGCCCAACATCCGCAAGTGTTCGTTGGCGAAATCCATCACGGCTTCGACCTGCTGCGCACCGCAGGTGTGTTCCGCCGCCTTGGCTTTCCGGCGTTGGACGAGGAGGCCGGGCATGCCGCATGAACTTGAGCATTTCCGGCAGGTGTTGCTGGCGCACGGGCGTGAGCGGGGCGACGCCCCGGCGATAGAAGGGGCCACGGCCCGCTACAGCTACAAGCAACTGCTGGCTGAGGTTTGGCAGCGTGCCGAGGTGTTGAGCCAACGACCGGCCGGCGTGTTGCTATTGGGGCTGGATAACGGCCCCGAACTGCTGTTCTGGGACTTGGCGGCCCTGGTCTCGGGGCGCGCCTGCGTGACCGTGCCAGCATTCTTCAGCACAGCCCAGGTGCAGCATTGCATCGAACAGAGTGGCGCCAGCCTGGTGCTTTGCCCGCAGACCTGGGAGGGCATGCTCAGCCAACTGGGCTTTGTCGAACAGGACGGTTTCTGGGCCCGCGCAGTACAGCCCCCTGCCACGCTGCCTCAAGGTACCGCCAAGATCACCTACACCTCCGGCAGCACGGGCAGCCCCAAAGGCGTATGCCTGGGCGCGGATGCCGTGCTGCGGGTTGCCCATGAACTGGAACTGGCCAGCCGGCCCACGCAGCCCCAGCGCTACCTGGCGGTGCTCCCGCTGGGCGTATTGCTGGAAAACCTGGGTGTCTACGCCGCCTTGATGGCAGGGGCCAGCGTGTTGCTCTACCCACAGGCGCAGCTGGGCATGGGCGGTGCCAGCCAGGTTGATTTCAAGCGATTGCTGGGTGCCATCGCGCTCAGCAGCGCGCACAGCCTGATTCTGGTTCCACAGCTGCTGTTGGGCCTGGTGACGGCGATCGAGCGTGGGCTGACGCGCGTCGGCCCGCTGCGTTTTGTCGCGGTGGGCGGCGCACGGGTGGCACCCAGCCTGCTGGCGCGGGCCGAGGCCATCGGCTTGCCAGTGTTCGAAGGGTATGGGCTGTCGGAGTGTGCCTCGGTGGTGTCGCTCAACCGCCCCGGTGCGCTGCGCCGAGGCAGCGTTGGCCGGCCATTGCCCCATGTGCAGGTACGCATTGCCGAGGATGGCGAGGTGCTGGTTGCCGGCTCCCTGCTGCTTGGCTACCTGGGGGAGACGCCGACCAGGGAGGCCTGGTGGGCCACCGGCGACCTGGGTTTCTTCGATGATGAAGGCTACCTGCACCTGAACGGGCGCAAGAAACACCAGTTCATCACCAGCTTCGGGCGCAACGTCAACCCTGAATGGGTAGAGGCCGAGCTGACCCAGAGCGGGGTAATCGCCCAGGCGTTCGTCCACGGCGAAGGCCTGCCGCGCAACCTGGCATTGCTCTGGCCACTCGACCCCGGCGCCACGGACGCGGCCATCGAGCAAGCCGTGCAGCAATGCAATGCGCGCCTGCCCGACTACGCCAGGGTGCATGCCTGGCGACGATTACCCGCGCCGTTCACGGCAACCGGGCACACCCTGACTGCCAACGGCCGCCCACGACGTGAGGCGATCCTGCAGCGTTACCACTCTCTGTTGTCCGAAATCCCGTTATGAGGTCCGTCATGTCATTTTTCGATACGTTGCAGTTGCAAACCAGCCACGAACGCCAGGCTTTGTTCGCGGTGCCTGTGATTCGCGAGGCGCTGGCTGGCCAGGTCAGCCGCTCCAGCTATATCGCCTTCCTTACCCAGGCCTACCACCATGTACGCCACACCGTGCCGCTGATGATGGCTTGCGGCGCGCGCCTGCCCTCACGGCTGGAGTGGCTGCGTGGCGCGGTGTGCGAATACATCGATGAAGAATATGGCCACGAGCAGTGGATCCTCAACGATATCAAGGCCTGTGGCGGTGATTGGGAGGCGGTGCGGGATGGTCGGCCCGCCTTGCCGATCGAACTGATGGTTGCCTACCTGTACGACCTGATCGCCCGCGGCAACCCGGTCGGGTTGTTCGGCATGGTCAATGTGCTGGAAGGCACCAGCATTGCCTTGGCCACCCACGCTGCCGGTGCGATCCAGGGTAGCCTCGGGCTGCCCGACCAGGCATTCAGCTACCTCAGCTCCCACGGTGCGCTGGACCAGGACCACATGGTCACCTACAAGCGCCTGATGGACCGGCTGGAGGACGCGGATGATCAGCAGGCGGTGATTCGCGCCGCCAAGGTGGTGTACCCGCTGTATACCGCCATGTTCGAAGGCCTGCCTCGGGCGGAGCATACCGAGGTGCAGCATGCGCTTGTCTGAATCGGTGGTGGTGCTGACCGGTGCCAGCGGCGGCATCGGTCTGGAACTGGCCGGGCAACTGTGCGCGGCCGGCGCCCGGGTACTGGCGGTGAGCCGGCATCTGGGCAAGCTGGCAGGGCTGATGAACCGCTACCCGGATCGCTTGCGCTGGCAAACGGCCGACCTGCGCACCCAGGCGGGGCGTGATCAGGTCGTCAACCGCGCCCATGAGATGGGCGGGGTCAATGTGTTGATCAATGCTGCCGGAGTGAACCGCTTCGCTTTGCTCGACCAGCTGGACGAATATGCGCTGGACGAGTTGCTCGACATCAACATCAAGGCGCCTTTGCAACTGACCCGCGCCTGCCTGCCCATGCTGCGCGCGCAACCCAAGGCGCTGGTGGTGAATGTCGGCTCCACCTATGGCTCGATCGGCTACCCCGGTTATGCCACCTACTGCGCCAGCAAGTTTGCCCTGCGCGGTTTTTCCGAGGCGTTGCGCCGGGAGCTGGCCGACACCACGGTGAATGTGCTGTATGCCGCGCCTCGTGCTACCCGCACCAACATGAACAGCAGCGCCGCGACTGCACTCAACCAGGCCCTGAAGGTCGGCATGGACGACCCTGCCGATGTGGCCCGTGCCGTGCTCGTGGCGGTCCAGTCGGAACGCAACGAGCTGTACCTGGGGTGGCCGGAAAAGCTCTTCGTGCGCATCAACGGCATGCTGCCAGGGGTGGTCGACCGCGCCTTGCGCAAGCAACTGCCCGTCATTCGCCGCTACATTGGCGGCCATACCAAGGAGTCGAGCAAATGAAGCGCCTGGTCATTGTCAGCCTGCTGGCGTTCACCCCCTTCAGCTGGGCATTGGACCCGGCCGGCAACCAACAGCTGAGCAACCTGCAGCAGCGTTGGGCGCAGATCCAGTATCAGACACCGAAAGCGCAACGGGCAGATGCTTTTGAAAGGTTGTCTGGCGATGCGGCGGCATTCGTCAAGCAACACCCCGGCACGCCGGAGCCGTTGATCTGGGAGGGCATCATCAACAGCAGCTGGGCAGGTGCCGTTGGTGGCCTGGGCGCGCTGGGCAAGGTCAAGGCGGCCAAGGCCAGTCTGGAGCAAGCCCTGAAACTGGACCCTGATGCCCTGCAAGGCTCGGCCTACACCAGCCTTGGCACGCTCTATGACCAGGTCCCAGGCTGGCCGATAGGTTTTGGTGATGCCGACAAGGCCGACGAGCTGTTGCGCCAAGCCCTGAAGGTGAACCCTGACGGCATCGACAGCAACTACTTCTGGGCCGACCACCTGTACCGGCAAAAGCGCTACCCTGAAGCCACCGCGGCCTTGCACAAAGCCTTGCAGGCACCGCCGCGGCCGGGCCGTGAACTGGCGGACCAGGGCCGGCGCGCGGATATCGATGCTTTACTCAAGGCAATAAAGGACAAACAGGACTGAACATGCGGCTACTGCTGGTTGAGGACGATACCGCGTTGGGCGAGGGGATCTGCGATGGTTTGCGCCAGGAAGGGTATACGCTGGACTGGTTGCGAGACGGCCAGGATGGCTTGCATGCCCTGCAACTTGAAACGTTCGACCTGGCAATTCTGGACCTCGGCTTGCCGCGCCTGGATGGCATCGAGGTCCTACGGCGCGTGAGGGGCGCTGGCAATAGCCTGCCGGTGTTGATCCTCACCGCGCGGGATGCCCTGGATGATCGTATCGCCGGGCTGGATGCCGGCGCCGATGACTACCTGGTAAAACCGTTCGACCTGAACGAGCTGAAGGCGCGGTTGCGTGCCTTGCTCAGGCGTAGCGCCGGGCGTGCCAAGGTGTTGATCGAGCATGCGGGCGTCATGCTCGACCCCGCTACCCAGCAAGTGCACTACCAGGGGGTCGAAGTGACATTGACCCCAAAGGAGTACCGCTTGCTGCATGAGTTGCTGGCGCAGCCTGGCAAGGTGTTCACCCGTGAACGCCTGACCCAGCTGCTGTATGGCTGGGATGAGGAGCCCGAAAGCAATACCCTGGAAGTGCACATCTATCACCTGCGCAAAAAACTGTACAACGGCCTTATCCGTACAGTGCGAGGCATCGGTTACCTGGTCGAGGGCAAGGTATGAGCTCGCTGCGTCGACGCACGCTCTGGCGCGTGATGCTGTTGCTCCTGCTGGGTACCGGGCTGCTGACGCTGTACAACTACCACGACAGCCGCCATGAAATAAACGAGGTGTACGACGCCCACCTGGCACAGAACGCCCGCTTGCTGCTGGGGGTGATGAGCCTGCCGGTGCAAGGCGGCTCGCGTGAAGCCATGTACAAGGCATTCAACGATGCGTTGGCCCAGGCGGGCCATCACCGGGTGGGCCACCCCTACGAGAGCAAGCTGGCGTTCCAGGTGTGGGGCGAGGGTGGCGCTTTGCTGGTGCATACCCCGAGTGCACCGGCGCTTGCGGTGCCACCGAGCGAGCCGGGGTTCTACGATTTTTCCAGCGGCGACCGGCAATGGCGTGGCTTCGTCTTGCCGGTACCCGAGAAGCACTGGGTTATCTGGGTGGGCGAACGCGATGATGTTCGTTACGACTTGATCGACCGGATCGTGCGCCACACCCTGTTTCCGTTCTTGCTCGGCAGCCTGGCCTTGGTGCTGCTGGTATGGGTGGCGATCGGTTGGGGCTTGCGACCGTTGCAGAACATGGCCACGGTCATCCGCGCACGCCACGCCGATTCGCTCGAGCCCTTGCGCCTGGCGCCGTTGCCATCGGAGCTGGAGCCCATGCAGGCGGCCATCAACCGCCTGCTGGCGCAAATCGAGGACATGTTGCGGCGCGAGCACCGGTTCATCGCTGATGCGGCCCACGAAATGCGTACGCCGCTGGCGGTACTGCGCCTGCATGCGCAGAACGCGCTGGAGGCCAGCACCGAGGCCGAGCGGCACAAGGCACTGGGCTTTCTGATTGGGGGCGTCGACCGGCTGACCCGGGTGGTGAACCAATTGCTGACCCTGGCCCGGGTCGAACCTCGGCTGGGCCAGCAGGCAGCGGCCAAGGTCGACCTGGCCGAGGTGGTCACCGACACCCTGGCAGAGTTGACCCCGTGGATACTCGACCGCGGCCTCGAGCCGTCGCTGGACATTGGCGAAGGCGATCACCACTTGGCCATCGATGCCGGTGCGTTGGCCATTGCGCTGCAGAACCTGGTTTCCAACGCTGTAGAACACTCGCCGTCGGGAGGGCGCATCAGTGTGTCGCTCAGGCGCCTGGACAACCGTTTCGAGCTGATCGTCGAAGACGAGGGGCCGGGCATCCAGGCCTCGGAAGTCTCTCGGGTGTTCGAGCGTTTCTACAGCCGTAACAGCCCCAATGGCGCAGGGCTAGGATTGTCCATCGTCGCCACCATCATCGACCGCCTGGGCGGGCAGGTACACCTGCAGAATCGACCGAGCGGGGGCCTGGCTGCCACCTTGCGCTTGCCATTGACATGAGCGGTCAATCTATACATTTCTGGTGACAAACCTGTACAAGTTGATATTGTTGTACAGTATTTACCGCAGTCACCGAGGTCAGCATGGCGCACCCAGCCCGTTGGACTTGTCTGTGCTTGTTACTGACGGCCCTGTCTGCAACGGCGGCGGACTGGCGGTCGGACTTACCGTCGGCACAACGGCTGGGCGAAGGTGAGTTCAGCTGGTGGGGCTTACGCTTGTACACCGCCCGGTTATGGGCAATCGCGCCTGTGCAGGGCTGGGACCAACCGTTCGCGCTGGAGCTTCTGTACCACCGGTCACTGTCCAGGGACACGTTGGTGCAGGCCAGTCTCGCAGAAATGCGCAGGCTTGACCCGGCCAGTATGACTGCGCAACGCAGTGCGCAATGGACCGAGGCGCTGGAACGGGCATTCGTGGACGTACGCCCCGGTATGCGCATCACGGGCGTTTACCTGCCGGGCCAGGGGTGCCGCTTTTATGTTGGCAGCACGCTCAGCAGCGAAATCGCCGACCCTGTATTTGCCCGGGCATTCTTCGCCATCTGGCTTGGCCCGGATGCCAGGGACCCACAATTGCGTCGGCGCCTGCTGGGGCTGGCCGACACCGACGGAGGCCAGTGATCATGAACCTTGGCAAAGCGCTGTTGCTAACCGGCTGCCTGCTTTTGGGCAGTTGCGGCAATGTGGGGGTCGAGCATTACGCCGGCGAGCAACCCAAGCTCGACCTGGCGGACTTCTTTTCCCGCCCTGTCCAAGCCTGGGGCATGTTCCAGAAGCGTTCCGGGGAGGTGGTCAAGCGATTCCACGTGCGCATCGACAGCCGTCGTGAAGGTGAGCGGCTGATTCTCGACGAGCATTTTGTGTACAGCGACGGCACACGCCAGCAGCGAACCTGGACCCTGGTGCCGGATGGCCCCGGCCGGTGGCGTGGCACGGCGGGGGACGTGATCGGCGAAGCGCAAGGTGAAGTGGCGGGCAACGCGCTGCGTTGGCGCTACCGGCTGGACCTGCCCGTGGACGGGAAGCATTGGGAAGTCGAACTGGACGACTGGATGTACCTGATGGATCAGGACACCCTGATCAACCGCTCCAGCATGCGCAAACTGGGTGTGGAGATCGGCCAGATCACGCTGTTCTTCCGTCGCCTGCCAGAGGGTACACCATGAGGCTGCACGGGCATGCCAGCAAGGTTTGCGCTACCTGCGGCCGGCCGTTCACCTGGCGCAAGCGCTGGGCGCGCTGCTGGGACCAGGTGCGCTATTGCTCGCAGCGTTGCAGGCGTTCAGCGCCACGCAGCCAGGCGAACCAACAAGGGCAAGGCCAACGCCCAGATCGGCACCAGTAGCAGGCCGGTCGCCAAAGGCCCGTGGGGCAAGGCTACATCGGCGAGCCTGGCCCCGCCCAGATAGGCCAGGGGGCCGCCCACTGCACCGATTGCCGCCCCGCGCAGGAACGGCCATCCGGCCCAGGCCAGGCTGTGGCGCAAGCCGCTGGCCAGCACCAGCCACAACAACGCCAGCCACAAGGGCAGCGGCCATGCGGCAAAATCAAACACACCCAAAGCCCCCAGCACGCTGTCCAGCACACAACCCGCCAAGGTCACACGCACCAGTGCCCTGGCTTCCGCACGCGGCTGTGGGCAAGCCCACAGGTGCAATGCCAGGCCCAAGGGCACCAGCAGCAACAGTGACGCGGTGCTGGCACCCAACACGCATAGCCACCAGCCGAGCTGCAGCCACAGCGCATTGGCAACCAGCCAGCGGGTAGCCATTACCTGTTCTCGGGCAACGGCGCGCGGCGGGCGTTCGGCGCTGCCCACAGCAGCTGCGCCACGCCGATGGCCCGCTCTTCAAAGCCGCCCTGGCAATAGCACAGGTAAAATTCCCACAAGCGCTGGAATGTCTCGTCATAGCCCAACGCCGCGAGCGGGGCGCGTGCCTGCTTCAGGTTGTCGCGCCAGTGCCGCAGGGTCAGGGCGTAGTCGACACCGAAGTCCTCCAGGTGCACGAGGTTGAGCGCGGTCTGGCGGCTGGCGGTGTCCAGCAACACGCTTAGCGATGGCAGGGCGCCGCCGGGGAAGATGTAGCGCTGGATGAAGTCCACCGAGCGCCGCGCCTGGTCATAGCGCTGGTCACGAATGGTGATGGCTTGCAGCAGCATCAAGCCATCCGGCTTGAGCAAGCCTGCGCACTGGCGAAAGTACGTGGGCAGGTAGCGGTGGCCGACCGCCTCGATCATCTCGATGGAAACCAGTTTGTCGAATGTGCCGCGCAGGTCGCGGTAGTCCTCTTGCAGCACCGTGACCTGTTGTTCCAGGCCAAGGTCTTTGACCCGTTGACGTGTATAGCTGTACTGCGCCTGTGACAGCGTGGTGGTGGTGACCCGGCAGCCGAAGCGGCTTGCGGCATGGATTGCGAGGCTGCCCCAGCCAGTGCCGATCTCCAGCAGGTGGTCGCTTGGGCTCAGGTCGAGTTTCTGGCAGGTGCGCTCCAGCTTGTGCCGCTGGGCCGCTTCCAGCGTTTGGCCGGGGTGCTCGAACTGGGCGGCCGAGTACATCATGGTGGGGTCCAGCAGGTGCTCGAACAACGTGTTGCCCAGGTCGTAGTGGGCCATGATGTTGCGTCGCGCACCGCGCCGGCTGTTGCGGTTGAACCGGTGCAGCAACCGCAGGGCGGGGCGGCCGAGCCGTGCCAGGCCGCCTTCCAGGGCATCGAGCACCTCAAGGTTGGCGACGAACAGGCGGGTGACCAGCCCCAGGTCGGGGCTGCGCCAGTACCCATGGATATAGGCCTCGCCGGCACCGATCGAGCCATTGCCCGCCAGTAGGCCCCAAGCGGCGTCATCAAGGATTTCCACCTCTGCCTGCAGGGCACTGTCAGCATCGCCGAACGCCCATTGCCGACCGTGACAGAGCAAGCGCAGGTGGCCATGGCGCAACTTGGCCAACTGCGCCAGCACGGCGTTGCGCGCCAGCCCGCCAAGCCAGGGTGCAAGGCCTGCCGACTTGCTAACGCTCAGGGTGGGATTCGACATGATCAGAGTCCTCGCAAGGTTGGCCAAGGGCCAGGTCAGCCTGGCTGGCGATGTGGTTGTGGATGGGCGTGCGCTTGCAGAAAAGGCGCAAGGCTTGCCAGTAAATGCCGGTCACGGTACGCAGGCTCATCCAGGGAAATGCCAGGATGTAGCGGTGCAACGCCGGGCGATCCAGTGGCTGGCGCTGCAAGGCCAGGTCGGCCTCGAATACCTTGTGGCCGCGTCGCCAGTTTTCCATGTGGATGCGCACCCGCGTTTCGTCGAGGTGGAAGCGCAGGCGGTAGTCCATGTCCAGCGGCATGAACGGCG
Source organism: Pseudomonas sp. DCB_BI (assembly GCF_026240995.1). NCBI lineage: Bacteria > Pseudomonadati > Pseudomonadota > Gammaproteobacteria > Pseudomonadales > Pseudomonadaceae > Pseudomonas > Pseudomonas sp. DCB_BI. The sequence goes on from NZ_JAPFCG010000005.1 coordinate 49,534, forward strand.
ATACATGGAAGCGCTTGGTCAGGGAAAAGTGTTGCGCCAGCCCGCCTTGCACCGGCAACACGTAGTGGAACCGCTCGCGCCATGGGGTGTTGCGAACCTCCAGCAGAATGGCCTGCAGGTGCCCGTCGCGGTCGTGGCAGAAATAGAAGCTCACCGGGTTGAACGACAGCCCCCAGCAACGCAGTTGGGTCAGCAGGCGTACCGGCCCGTCGGGCATGCGCCCAGTGGCCTGGCCTACCAGCAGCCGCGCGGCCTGGGCAAGCGGTTGGCCTTGGCGGGTCAGCGCCGGCAGGTAGTCGGTCTCCCGCCAGCTCAACGGTGCCAGGCGTGACCTTCTCAACCAGCGGGACAGGCCGAGCAGCCAGCCTTGTTCGTCCAGGTCCAGGTAGAACATGCCCACCCGGTAGCGAAACGCATGTGGCCGCGGGCCAAGGCGCCGATGGCTGATCCAACCCAGGCACAGGCTGCTGTTCATAGTTGTTCACCAAAGTGGCTGGCCACCTGCAGCGCGCTGGCGACGCCGTCTTCGTGGAAGCCATTGCCCCAGTAGGCGCCGCAGAAATAACTGTGCATGTAGCCCTGCAATTGCGCGTGGCGCGGCTGCGCCGCAAATGCGGCAAGGCTGTATTGCGGGTGGGCGTAGGTGAAGCGGGCGATGATCTGGGTCGGGTCGATGAGCGCGGTCTGGTTCAGGCTGACACAGAAGGTCACGGGGGCCTGTATGCCCTGCAGGATATTCATGTTGTAGGTCAGCGCGGCCGGCGCCTGCCCGTTGTCGCCCAAGCGATAGTTCCAGCTGGCCCAGGCTTTGCGCCGGCGTGGCAGCAGGCGGGTGTCGGTGTGCAGCACCACATCGTTGTCGGCATAGCCGATGGCACCCAGCACGGCGCGCTCTTGCCGGCGCGGCGCTTCCAGCAGGGCCAGGGCCTGGTCGCTATGGCAGGCGAACACGACCTTGTCGAAGCGCTCCGTGCCGGCGTCGCTGTGGACAGTGACACCGCCTTCGTCACGAGCGACCCGGTAAACCTTGCAGTCCAGACGCACCCGTTCGGCAAAGGGCTGGCTCAAGGGCCCGACATAGCTGCGCGAACCGCCCTGGATCACCCGCCATTGTGGGCGCCGGTTCACCGACAGCAAGCCATGGTTGCGGCAGAACCGCACGAAGAACTGCAACGGGAAGCCCAGCATGTCCGCGCGCGACATCGACCAGATCGCCGAGCCCATGGGCACGATGTAGTGTTCGATGAACCGCCGGCCATAGCCTTTTGCCTGCAAATACGCGCCCAGCGTGGTGTTGGTGTCGATGCGCCCGGCGTCGAGGTCGGCTACCGCCTGGCGGTTGAAATGCAGGATTTCGCGCAGCATCCCCCAGAACCCCGGGGACAGCAGATTGCTGCGTTGGGCGAACAGGGTATCCAGGTCGTGACCGTTGTACTCCAGGCCGCTGATCGGGTCATGCACCGAAAAGCTCATCTCTGTTGGCTGGGAGGCGACGTTGAGCTGGTCCAGCAAGCGAATGAAATGGGGGTAGGTCCAGTCGTTGAACACGATGAAGCCGGTGTCTATGGCATACCGTTCGCCCCTCAGGGTGACGTCGACGGTATGGGTATGGCCACCGATCCAGCTGTCGGCCTCGAACACCGTTACCGTGTGCCGACGAGACAACAGGTAGGCGCAGGTCAGGCCTGCAATGCCGCTTCCGATAATGGCTATACGCATGGGTTATTCCTGTTCATGGCGTGCCAGGCGTTGGCCCAGCGCCAGGCGCAGGCGCGCCGGCAGCGCTCCAAGCAGGCGCAAGCACCAGGTGAAAAGGCCAGGGAAGTTGATTTCCAGCGGGCGCCGAGGCAGCCGCCTGACGATATGGCGTGCGGCGCGCTCGGCCGACCACATTTGCGGCATCGGAAAGTCATTGCGCCGGGTTAGCGGGGTGTCGACAAACCCCGGGCTGACCAGGGTCACGTCGATGCCTTCGCGGGCCAGGTCAATGCGCTGCGATTCCATCAGATAACGCACGGCGGCCTTTGACGCGCCATAGGCACCCGCCCTGGGCAGGGCGAACCAGGTCACCGAGCTGCCGACCACCACCAGGTGCGGACGTACACCTGCGCGCAACAAGGGCAGGGCGGCCGCCAAACACCGGCAGACGCCCAATAAATTGGTACGCACCACGCGTTCGACCAATGCCGGGTCGAAGTGCCCAGGTTCCAGGTATTCACAAGTGCCTGCGTTGAACACCGCCATATCCAGCGCGCCCCAGGCTTGCTGGATTCGTTCGGCGATCTGCGCCACCTGCGCAGGGTCGTCGAGGTCGCCGTCGGCCAGCAGCACCTGGCCGGGAAACCGCTCGGCCAAGGCCTGCAGCGGTTGCCGACGGCGGCCACCCAGCGCCACCTGGTGGCCTTGCTCCAGCAGTGCTTGGGCGAGTGCGGCACCGATGCCGCTGCTGGCGCCGGTCAGCCAACAGCGGCTCATGCCAACCTGCCCTTGAGCCAGCGAATGGCACCACCCATGAGCGGTACATGCTCGTACAGCAAGGCGCCTGCGTCGAAAAAGTCCTGGTGAACGTGGACGCGGTCACGCCATTGCAGATAGCTGCAGCCCTGCACGGTCACCGGGCCGCCGCTGGCTAGCCGTGGGTGGCGAAATTGCAGGGTCCAGCGCAGGTAGCCCTGGCCAGGCAGCACCTCGTCGGCGGCGTCGAAGGTGTAGCGGATGTCCCGTGCGTTGGCGTACAGCTGGGCGAAGTAGGCCTGCAGCGCCTCCAGGCCGTGAATCTGATGCAGGGGGTCGCGGAAGAGCACCTCCTCGCTGTAGAGGTTTTCCAGCGCGTCGAGGTTATCCCCATCGAGCCTGGCGAAGCGTTCGGCGAACTGCTGCAGGTAAGATGACATGCTTGGCTCCGGACCATGCTGTACAACAGTGGGTTGTTGTACAGATATAGCTGAAGCCTAGGGATAAAGCTGTACAAGATCAATGTTCTTGTACAGATTTTGTTTAACGGTTTTTTTCCTGCAACTGACGACGCAGTTCAGCGACCTCCGCTTCCAGCTCGAGAATGCGTGCTTCGGCAGTGATCTGCCTGGAAACATCGTGTTGAATGCCGATGTAATAGGTGAGCTGGTCCGCTTCGTTATACACCGGGGTGATGGACAACTCGTTCCAGAACAGGCTGCCGTCCTTGCGGTAGTTGCGCAGCACCTCCCGGCAAGGCTCACCCTTACGGATTGCCGCGCGGATCTGCCTGACGCCCGCCTGATCGTGGTCCTCGCCCTGCAGGAACCGGCAGTCCTGGTAGAGGATGTCTTCGGCGTTGTAGCCGGTCAGGCGCTCGAAGGCCGGGTTGGCATAGATGAGGATACTGTCCTGGCCTTCCTGCTCGGCAACGACAATGCCGTCGTTGGAGTGCTCGACCATGAGTTGGAGGAGTTTTGCGTTGATCATGCAGGCCCACCTACGAAAATGTAGTGTCAGGTAAGCGCAGCGTAGCCCCATGTGCAAGGCTTCGGGCGCGATTAGTTGCATGATGACCCAGGTCGGCGCTGCGCAGAAGGGTAGGTATGGGTTTACAATGGGCCACCTCCCGGACGGCCCGCTTGATGACTGAATTTTCCTCACCCGAACTGATGCCCATGCGCGATGTTGTGACCCTCACGGGCATCAACCCGGTCACGCTGCGTGCCTGGGAGCGGCGCCATGGGTTGATCCACCCGCAACGCACCGAGGGTGGGCACCGGCTGTATACGGCCGAGGATGTGCAGCGGATACGCGACATCCTGCACTGGACCGCCAATGGGCTGCCGATCAGCAAGGTGGGTGAGCGGCTTGCCGGCCAGCGCAAGGCGCCGGTGCACTCGGGCTTGGCCTTCGCTGACTGGCGCGCTGCCGTACTGCGTGCAACCAAGGCGTTCGATGGTCAAGCACTGGACGTGCTGCACGGCCAGTTGTTCACGCTGCTGCCCAAGGCCACCGTGCTGCGTGACGTACTGATGCCGGCCTGGCTTGAACTGGCTTCAGGCCGTGCTTTTGGGCAACGCAGCCAATGGCTGTTCTTCGATACTTTTCTGCGCGCCCGCCTGTTGTTGCGCCTGCACATGAACCAGGCCGATGCGCCGCGCGTGTTGCTGGCAGGCACCGAGGGGCACGCCGAATCGCAACTGCTGTGTACCGGCCTGTTATTGAGCAGCGAGCAACAGCGCATCGACGTGCTCGGCTGCGGGCAACCACTGGCAGAGCTGGCGCTGGTGTGTGCGGCTATGCAGCCTGCGGCGCTGGTGGTTGCCGTAGAGGGCCCGGTAAGCGCGGCCCTGGCCCGGCAACTGCGGGCCTTGCAGATGGAGATCGCTTGCCCGCTGGCGTTGCTAGGCGAGGGGCTGGCAGGCTCACAAGCCGAATTACAGGGCATCCCCTTGCGCGTGCTGGACGAACAGGGTGCTGACATCGCCGCGGTGCTGAGTGCCTTGCTTGCCGGTGGGCTGGAGCTTTGAGCTCGCCGGGGTTGAAAAGCCAGGGCAGCACCACGGTTTTTTGCAGCCAGGTGTTCAGCGTTCGCGCATGAAAAAGCCGGCGACGAATTTGCGGAAGGTTTCCAGGCTTTTGAAGTCGGCGTAGCGCTTGAAGTTTTCGGTATCCGGCTCGGGGCCGATCGGCTGCTCCAGCAGTGATACCGACAGTACCCGGTCCTGATCCGAGGTCATGACCAGCTCATCTGCCACCTGGCCCCCAATGACCGGCCGGCGCATCTGCACTTTCACACCCTTGCTTGCCATCCAGTCGACCAATGACACCAAGGCCTTGAGTGGTTCGCGTTCTTCATCGCGGTACACCGGGAACAGGTGGGCGCGTGACAGTACCGGCACGCTGGCCACATGGATCAGCTCGTAAAAATGGCTGCCCGCACTGGTCGGTGAGTACAGCATCAGCGCCAGCAGTGGCCCAGTGGTGCGGTTGCCGCCCCAGTACAGGTGGTGCCCCTGGAAATCGAAACCGTCGTCGCTGCGATTGTTGAACAGCTTGCGCCCCTTGATCTGGTCGACGCAGTCCAGCAGCAGGCCGTGACGGCGGTGGTTGCCGAACACCTTGGCTTCGCGCAGGCGGGCCTTGAGCATCATCATGTGCTTCATGTCCAGGCGGGTTTCCAGGTAGTTGCTGGCGGGCACCCGCTCCAGCAATGGGTAGCGGCTGGCGACACTGCGCAGTTCGGCGAACAGCCCGGTCAGGTCCTTCTTCAGGTGCGTGGCATACAGGTTCAGGCCGCTGGTTTCGATCCAGGTCAGCAGCAGCGACAGCAGCCGCTGCTGCTCGCGTCGTTCACTGCCATCGCCGCCAGCAGTGGTACTGTCGGAACGAAAGTCGCTGATCAGGCGCAGCGGCGTGTCGGGCGGCAGCCAGGCAGCAGGTGGCGTGGGGTCGCTCTCGCGCTCGGCGGCTTCCCGTTCGTCCTTGGTGAACGGGCAGCCAAGGGCGTGCTCGGCGGTGCCCGGGTTGTTCTTGAGAAACAGCGTGCCAGTGTTGCCGTTCAGGGTGACGTTAAGCACCGGCAAGGCGTCGCTGCGGCAGTCGCAGGCCAGCCACTGGTTGGCGTTGCGCACCTTCATCAGCAGTTGGTTGGCCTGCAGCAGGCGCGGGCCGAGCAGGCTGCCGGTGGCGAAACCGACCAGCAGCTCCTCTTCGGCGGGGGTCAGGCTGCGCACCTGGGCGGCGGTTTTGTCGATGATTCGCATGAAGCAGCTCCAAGCTACGAGCCCCAAGCTTCAAGCAAAGTGGCGCCGCTTTCAACTTGCCGCTCAGTTGCCGCCAAACATCTTCGCGGCACGGGCGCGGATTTCCTCGTGCGTCAGGTCCTCCTTGTGGGTGGAAACGAACCAGATATTGCCGAACGGGTCCTTCAGGGTGCCGCTACGGTCGCCATAGAACTGGTCGGTAAGGGGGTGCAACTGGGTACCGCCAGCGGCCAGCGCCTGGGCATAGACTTTGTCGCAATCTTCGACATACAGGTGCAGGCCCACGCCTGCGCCACTGAGCTTCTGGCTGGCGGTGAGGCCCCCCTCCATGTCGCAGGGGTCGCCCAGCATCAGCGATGAATCGCCTATTTTCAGCTCGGCGTGGCCCACCCGCCCGCCGGGGCCGTCAAGGCGGAACACCTCTTGCGCGCCAAAGGCCTGCTTGTAGAACTCGATGGCCTTGGCGGCATCATTGATGGCCAGGTATGGGGTCAGGCTATGCTGGCCCTCGGGAATGGGTTTGGCTGCCATGTTCGACGCTCCTGTGCAGAGGGCGCCGGCCGGCGCCCTGTTGCTTAGAGTCGTTTGCGCAGAGGGAAAATCGACAGCGGTGCTAGATCGATTCTCTATAAGCGCGGCGTTCAGAAGATGTAGTCGGTCGTCAGGAAGGTCGATTCACGGTTGCGGATGATCTCGCTGATCAGCTGCTTGTTGGCTTCCTGGAAGCGTGTGGCGACCAGGGTGCGGATCGAGAACACGCGCAGTGCGTCATGTACCGAAAGGGTGCCTTCGGCGCTGTTCTTGCGGCCGTTGAACGGGTAAGTGTCCGGGCCACGCTGGCATTGGGCGTTGATGTTGATGCGCCCGACCTGGTTGGCAAAGATGTCGACCAGGCTACCGATGGTTGCCGGGTCGTTGCCGAACAGGCTCAGTTGCTGGCCGTAGTCGGAGTCCAGCACATAATCGATCACCGTCTGCAGATCGCGATAGGGCACCACCGGCACCAGGGGGCCGAACTGCTCTTCATGGTACACGCGCATGTTGTGATTCACCGGGTAGAGCAACGCCGGGTAGAAGAACGAGCCGCGGCTGCTCCCGCCACCCTCGTTCAGTACGCGAGCACCTTTGGCCGTTGCATCGGTGACCAGGCCGTCGAGGTAGTCGACCTTGCCGGGTTCGGGCAGCGGTGTCAGCGCCACGCCAGGTTCCCATGGCATGCCCGGTTTGAGCGCGGCGAGCTTGCGCTGGAATTTGTCGAGGAACGCCTCGACCACGTCTTCGTGGACGAACAGGATCTTCAGTGCCGTGCAGCGCTGGCCATTGAACGACAGCGCCCCGGTAACGGCCTCTTCCACGGCGTTGTCGAGGTCGACCTGAGGCAGCACGATGCCTGGGTTCTTGGCATCCAGGCCCAGCGCAGCGCGCAGGCGATGCGGGCGCGGGTGCAGTTTTTTCAGGTCACTGGCCGCCTTGTGCGTGCCAATGAAGGCAAATACATCCACCTTGCCGCTGGCCATCAGTGCGCTCACGGTTTCGCGGCCACGGCCGTAGATGACGTTGATCACCCCCGGGGGGAAGCTGTCGCGGAATGCTTCCAGCAACGGGCGGATCAGCAACACGCCGAACTTGGCCGGCTTGAACACCACGGTGTTGCCCATGATCAGCGCCGGAATCAAGGTGGTGAAGGTTTCGTTGAGCGGGTAGTTGTACGGCCCCATGCACAGTGCCACGCCCAATGGCGCGCGGCGAATCTGGCCAAGCGTACCCTGTTCCAGTTCGAAACGGCTGGAGCGGCGGTCGAGGTCCTTGAGCGCGTTTATGGTGTCGACGATGTAGTCGCAGGTGCGGTCGAATTCCTTTTCCGAGTCCTTCAGGTTCTTGCCAATCTCCCACATCAGCAGCTTGACTACAGCCTGGCGCTGTTCACGCATGCGGGCGAGAAAGGTTTCAACGTGCTGGATACGCTCTGCCACGCGCATGTTCGGCCAGGCGCCGCGGCCCTTGTCGTAGGCTTGCACGGCGGCATCCAGCGCGGTCAGCGCAGTGTCGGCATCGAGCAGCGGGGCACTGCCCAGTACCACCTGGTGTTCTTCGCTGCCGCCCTTGAGCCAGACCGGGCTGCGTACCGTGGCCAAGGGGCCGTCCCAGCGCCTGAGCTCTCCGTTTACCAGGTAGTCGCGTTGTTCCAGCGGGGCCCCCAGGCGCCAGATTTCCGGGATGTCCCCGGCGCTTGGGAAAAGTGAATCGAGCAGACGGTCCATGGGTACTGCACCTCACATTACAGGGCGGGTTTACGGCCAGGTGAATCGCTTCAGCCTGGAGCATGCACCGCCTGCGGAAAAAACACCAGTCTGGCTCAGGATCGCGCCCCGTGCCTCCGGGGAGTTCACCATGCATGCCTGTGCGTTATGCAAAAGGGCAATCAAAATGAATGGGCAAATAGCGAAATTGTAATAGGGTGCTGTGGGGGCGGCATGTTTATAGCAATAACTTATCCAGGCACACATTGTTGAAGGGAATTTGACGCCATTAAACGTATTCAAAATGGCCGTGAAGTGTGCTTGCCAAAGGGTTTGCGGGCATCTTAAATTGTTACTGGATGTGAGATGAAAGTGCTGGGTTAGTTGATCATTATCAAAGCGTTAAGTGCGCTTGCTGAGTTTTTCTCTTTTTCCGGTAGACCTTAGGGCTTTAAAAGGACGTTGAGGAATAAATGAAAGCGACCTTGACTGCAGCGGCGCGAAAATTCATCTCGCCCTCTATGCGATACGAAATCAGGCAGCTGGCCAGCATAGTGCGTGAGGTGATGGCGCGTGCCTGTTTTTGGCGCTGGGAAGTGGCGAGGTTCCGGCTGCAACAGGAAAGCCCCTACGAAATTGTCTATATCGGCAGGAAACAGCAACGCGAAATGGCCAAGCTGCTGATTGGCGGCAAGGGGCAGGGGAGTGCGTCGATCGTTGACAGCGCAAGCTCCACGGCGCCAGCCGATCACAGGGTGCTGATCAGCGAAATGCCCACGACCGGCGCGTTGTCAGTGCCCCATTATCTGAGTGCGGTAGTACCACTGGGGCGTTCGCTGGAAGACATCACCGCGCGCTACGACAGCGAACTGCGGCGCAGCATTCGCAAGAACCGCCCGTTGTACCAGATGCGCCAAGCCCTTTCGGACGAAGAGATCGCCATGGCGGACCGCGCCCTGCTGCGCCCTTACGCCAGCGCCAGGCAGGGCATCCATGCCGCACAGTTTCCCACGGAAGAAGTGTTCCGCATCGCCAGGCAGGTTGGTCGGCTCGACCTGATTACCGTCGATGGCGAGGTGATCGGTTGCCACCTCGGCTGCGAAGTCGTGCGTGCTGGCAAGCGTTACTGGAGCACATTGCGTTTCGGCTACTGCGAAGCGGTGTTCAGCGATGCCAAAAAGCTGCGCGAGGTGAATTCGATTACCACCTACATGGCCCTCGAATGGGCGCTGCAGCAGGGTTTTGACTATTACGATATCGGCCTCTGCCTGGCCCGCCCGGACGATGGTCTGCTGAAATGGAAGCGCCGCCGCGGCGGCGATATCGACTCGCTGGGTAACCATGCCTATCTGTTTGTTCGCCTGCCCAAAACCGGCACGGCGAAGTTTCTCTGGGACACGCCGATGTTCGCGGTGGAAGGCGACAAGCTCACGTTGCACCTGGGCTTGCCCGAGGGGCCGAGCGACGAGGAAGTGGCCAGCCGATACCACGAAATGGTCTTCGGCGGCTTGCACAAGATCTACCTCTACGGAGGTAACGGTGCAGGTGAGCCGTTCGTCGAGAACCTGCGCAGTCGTTACGCCAGTCTGCAGTCGCCGCCCACGATGGAGCGGGTCACCTGCAGTTGAGTCGTTGCCAGGGAGGCCTTGATCTGGTGCCAGGCGCCAGGCTTCACACCTCGTCATCAAGGGGGAGCGCTTCATGGGAGGCGACATTTCGCAGTTCAGTGCATCGTCCGCCGCCAGGCGGCACACCTGGACCTTGGCCGCCTACCGCTACATGGCGCGCAAGCGGCTGGGCAAGAACACGGCCATCGATCTCAAGAGCATCGCCAGCAAAAGCTGGGACATTGCCCCGGGCGAGACCACCGTGTCGCCGCCGGCCATCTATTTGCCTGGCCAGCTGGAGCGGGTGACAGGCTGGGAAGGCAAGCGTTTCTACCCCTACGTGCACCCTGCGCGCACCATGGAAGGCGGCATCAGCACGCTGCAAGGGGCTACTCGCGGCTACCTGATCAAAGATGTGTGGCTGGTCGATGGGGCGCTGTACAAGGGCAAGGCCAGTCACTGGCTATCGCTGAAGCCGAGTACCTTTCCGAGGATTGCGGTCGATCACGAGATCGACCGCGCGGCGATCTACTGCACGCAAAATGGCAACTCGTGGTTCGGCACCTGGCTGATGGAGGATTGCCCCACTTATGCACTGGCCTGTAACGAAGGCATACCCGTGACCACCGCACCCTCGGCCAGGTACCCGCTGTTTACCCAGGCGCCGGCCTATGAGGACTGGCTGGACATGAAGCCGCTGCGCCTGCGCAGTGCGTTCTTTCGCGAGCTGGTGCTGTTCGATGACCAGAGCAACAACCGCAGCCGGCATGCCCGCTACCGGGCCATGGGTGACAAGCTGCTGTCGCATGTGCCGCATGCGCCACACCCCGGGGTGTTCCTGCTGCGCGGTGGTGATGGTGACCTGCGGCTGCTGCGCAACGAGCTCGAGCTTGCCGAGCACTTGCGCGTTACCCGTGGTTTTCGCATCGTCAACCCGTTGAAATCCGATGTGCCGAGTATTGTTGCAGCCTGCGCCGGGGCCAAGGTGGTCGTCGGGGTGGAGGGTAGCCAGTTGGTGCATGGCGTGAACGTGCTACAGCCCGGCGGCTGCCTGCTGACCTTGCAGCCGCCGAATCGCTTCGTCAGCTACTACAAGTACCTGACGGATCGGGACAACCAGCATTTCGGCTTCGTGGTGGGTATACCGGAAGGGGATGGCTTTCGGATGGATATCGGTGAAGTGGAGCGCACGTTGGACCTGTTCCCGCGGTAAGTGTGTAGTATCCACGCTCATGGTTGCGGCGGGCGGGGCATGGGATGATCGAGGTATCACGGTTCTGGCGCGACCCTGCGTTGCCGTTTGTCGAAGCCCGAAGGGTAGGGGACGGGCGGCAAGTCTGCTACGCCGCGCACTCCCATGAGTCCTTTTCAATCGGGGTGATCACGGGTGGGCGCAGCACCTACCTGAATGGTGACCAGCGCGTCGAGGTGGCGGCGGGCATCACTGTGCTGATGAATCCAGGCGTCGTACATACCTGCAACCCTGTTGCCGGGGAGCCGTGGTCCTACCTGATGCTGTTTGTCGACTTGCCGTGGTTGCAGGCGCAGGGGTTCGCCCTGCCGAGGCAGACCTACAGCACCTCGGCGGTGTTGTACCAGCGCTTGTTGCAGGCCTTTGCCGACCTGTTCGATCCCAGCCTGCATGATCGCGAGTCCCGTCTAGCGGCCCTGTTCAGGGGGATGCCGGCGTTACTGGACGATGTTGCCCCGGTGCATGATGAGGGCAACCCGCGGCTGGATGCAGCGGCAGCTTTCATACGCGCCCATCGCAGTGACCCACTCAGCCTCGAGGACATCTGCATGGCCTGTGGCCTGTCCCGTTCCTACCTGATTCGTGCTTTTCGCCAACGCTTCGGCCTGACGCCGCATGGCTACCTGCTGGACCAGCGCGTGCAGTTGGCCCGGGCGCAGTTGCGCCAGGGCCGGGCGATTGCTGAGGTTGCGCAGGAGGCGGGGTTCGCTGATCAGGCACACCTGCAGCGGGCATTCAAACAGCACCTTGCGGCGACACCCGGGCATTACAGAAATGCCGTTGCTAGCTTGGGCGCTCCTGCAGAAGCCGTGCATGCCTTAAAGCACCAGGTAAACCGCGCTGGCGACCAGTAACACGGCCAGGCTCCGATTGAGCATGCGCAGGTGATGTGGGTTGTGCAGGTACTGGCGAATCACGCTGCCGGCCCAGGCCCAGGAGGCCACCGAGATGAAACAGATTGGGCCATAGATCCAGGTAAACAGCCACAGCAAGTGCTGTTCACCGCCGGTGTAGGCGCCCACCCCGGCAACGGCTGCCAACCAGGCTTTGGGGTTGAGCCACTGCATTGCTGCGCCGTGCCAGGCTGAAGAGGGTCGGCCGGGCTGTGCGTTGTTCAGGTTACCGTCGTCACTGGCCAGCTTCCACGCCATATACAGCAGAAACGCCACCCCGCCCCAGTGCAACATCAGGCCCAGCAAAGGCCAGCGCAGCAGCAGTTGATGCAGGCCCAGCCCAACCAGCACCAGCAGCAGGCAGAAACCCAGCGTGGCACCGGCTACATGCGCCATGCTGGCGCGCAGGCCATGGCGGGCACCGCTGCCAAGGGCGACGATGTTGACCGGGCCGGGGGAGATAGAGGCCGCAAGGGCGAAGGCGGCCATGGACAGGGATAGGCTCATGAGGAAGATCCGGGTGATGTGGGGAGCCGTCATCCTCGCGTGCCTGGCGCTTTGATGTATTGAACAAAAGTACCTGCTTCCGCCCGCCGTCAGTGCCAGTTTGTCTCAGTCTTGTTTCAGTGAGGCGGCAGGGCCCCATGGCGTGACACAGGCAGGCACGGAAGAAGTGTCACGATTGACCTTCTGAATCGTAACGGGCAGCAACGCTGCGACGATGAATGTGGGGTGGCGATGGAGGGGTACAGGTTTTGTAATAGTTTTGCGCTACAACAGCAACCTGCTGTCCTTGTAGCATCACTGTCCCAATCTGTTATCAAGGTCTATATGAGCACCTTCGCGGAGCCCCCCAGTCTTCGGCTTTTCTGGCCATCCTTCCCCCGTCCCCGTGACGTTTCCCTCGTGAGTACCCGCTAATGGAATGGCTAGCCGACCCCACGGCCTGGCTGGGCCTGCTGACGCTTATCGTCCTCGAGCTGGTGCTGGGTATCGACAACCTGGTGTTCATCGCCATCCTCGCCGACAAGTTGCCGCCACACCAACGCGACCGCGCGCGGGTGATTGGCTTGAGCCTGGCGCTGATCATGCGCCTGGGCCTGTTGGCCAGTATTTCCTGGATGGTCACCCTGACCGCGCCGCTGTTCGAGGTATTGGGCAAGAGTTTCTCCGGCCGTGACCTGATCATGCTGTTCGGCGGCGTGTTCCTGTTGTTCAAGGCCACCATGGAATTGCACGAACGCCTGGAAGGTCACGTGACCCAGGCCAGTGGTACCCTGCGCCATGCCGCGTTCTGGCCGATCGTTGCCCAAATCGTGGTACTGGACGCAGTGTTCTCGCTGGATGCCGTGATCACGGCGGTGGGCATGGTCGATGAGCTGTCCGTGATGATGATCGCGGTGATCTTCTCGATCGGTATCATGATCGTTGCCAGCAAGCCGCTGACCCGCTTCGTCAACGCCCACCCCACAGTGATCATGTTGTGCCTGGGGTTCCTGATGATGATCGGTTTCAGCCTGACGGCGGAAGGCCTGGGCTTCCATATCCCGAAAGGTTACCTGTACGCGGCCATCGGCTTCTCGATCCTGATCGAGCTGTTCAACCAGCTGGCGCGCGCCCGTCGCAAGCGCAGCCTGCAACAGCACAAGCCGTTGCGTGAACGCACTGCACATGCCGTGCTGCGCCTGCTGGGCGGCCGTCGGGTCGAGGCTGACGAGGTCGGCGAGGAAATCGCCGACCTGGTCGAAGGTGGCGGGGAGCAGGTGCTGTTCGACCGCCGTGAACGGGTAATGATCAGTGGCGTGCTGAACCTGGCCGAGCGGCCAATTCGAACGGTGATGACCGCACGTGCCGAGGTTGACCTGATCGACCTCGCACAGCCGGCAGAGGCCATCACCCAGGCCTTGGCCAATTCGCCGTATTCGCGCCTGCCGCTGATTCGCGATGGCCGGGTCGATGAACCGTTGGGCTTCGTGCACAAGAAGGAGCTGCTCAAGGAATTGCTGTCGGGCAGTCAGCCCGACCTGGAGGACATGGCTCGCGTGCCGCTGAACCTGCTGGAGAGCTTCAGCATTCTCAACGCGCTGGAGCAGATGCGCGGCCAGTCGACCCACATCGCCTTTGTGGTCAACGAATTTGGTGACTTCACCGGCCTGCTGACCATGACCGACATCCTCGAGTCGATTGCCGGTGAACTGCCGGATGCCAGCGAAGTGGAAGGCCCAGGCATTGTCCAGGAGGGCGCTGGCTTTGTGGTCAGTGGCGCATTGAACCTGAGCCAGGTGCAGGCACGTACTGGCTTCTGTGCCCGTGCTACCGAGGACTACCAGACCCTTGCGGGGTTGGTGATGAGCCTTCTCGATCGGCTGCCGATGGTCGGCGACCAGCTGGCCTGGAATGGCTGGACGCTGACCGTGGAGGCGATTGAAGAGCGACGGGTGCGCCAGGTGCGCCTTATACCGACCGGCGACGCTGACGCAGCAGGTGCCTGAAGCCCTCGAGGATTAGCACCAGCACTGCGGCCCAGATCGGCAGGTAGGTCAGCCACTGGTCCGGGCCGATGGTTTCGCCCAGCAGCAACGCCACGCCCACCAGCAGCACGGGCTCGACGTAGCTGAGCAGGCCGAACAGGCTGAATGGCAGCATGCGGCTGGCCAGCACGTAGGCGATCAGGGCCGAGGCGCTGATCGCGCCAAGGATCGGGATCAGCGCATAGAGTCCAGGGTGTGCCTGCAGGTCGGCACCGGAAAGCGGGCCCTGGGTGACGAAGTACAGCGCCCACGGCAGCAGCAGGCACATGTCGCACCACAGGCCACCCAGGTGGTCGGTGCGGCAACGCCGCCGCAGCACGAAGTAGATCGGGTAGCCGATCGTCACCAACAAGGTTTCCCAGGCAAAGCTGCCGTTCTGGTACAACTCGTGCCCCACGCCCAGTGCGGCGCAGCCCACGGCCACCTTTTGCAGGCGCGACAGGCGCTCGCCATACACCAGTCGCCCGGTCAGGACCATGGCCAGCGGCAGCAGGAAATAGCCCATCGACACTTCCAGGCTGCGCCCGTGCAGGGGCGCCCAGAGAAACAGCCACAGCTGCACGCCCATCAGCCACGAAGTGCCGACCATCCCCAGCAACAACACCGGCGTGCGCCTAACCCGCCCCAGTAGCTCGGCGACGCGTTTCCAATCTTTCGAGACGAGCATGAACAGGGTAAGGCAGGGCAGCGTCAAGAGGGTGCGCCAGCCGAAGATTTCTTCGCCATCGAGTGGCTCGAGCAGGGAGGTATAGAAGTACATCACAGCGAACAGACAGGACGCCATGACCGATGAAACAATGCCTTTTGACACGAGTGCCTCGAATACGGGAGTTGAGCGGGTGGATCAGCCGCGCATGATCTCAGGGGGCGCGGCTTGCGGCAACAGCGCTGCGCCTGGGCGGGCAGCCAGCGCCTCGAGAAACTGCGCGGCGGGCATGGGCCTGGCGAACAGGTAGCCCTGCTGGAAGTCCACCTCATGGCGGGCCAGGTAGTCGCGTTGGGCTTCGGTTTCCACGCCTTCGGCCACGATGCCCAGGCCCAGCTTGGCGGACAGCTCGATGATGGTCTCCAGAATGTGCACAGACAGCGCATCGGCCCCGATCATGGCCACGAAGCTCTGATCGATCTTCAGGTAGTCGACCTTGAACTGGCGCAGGTAGTTGAGGCTGGACTGGCCGGTGCCGAAGTCGTCCAGGGCGATCTTGACGCCCATGGCAGCGAGCTTCTCGAACAGCTCCAGGGCTATTGGCGTGGGCTCGATCAGCTTGCGCTCGGTCAGTTCCAAGGTCAGCACTACCCGGCCCGGCGGGAAGTGCTGCAGGAAAGTACGGCAATCATTCAGCAGGTTCAGGTCGCGGCAGTGGTCGGCGGTGATGTTGACGCCTATGTGGAAGCCGTCCTCGAGCAGCCCGGCGTAAGGTGCGAGGCTCTGTGCCGTGTGCATCATCAAGGCGCGAGTCATGGCGACAATCTGCCCGCTGTGTTCAGCGTAAGGGATGAACAGATCGGGGCGCACCAGCCCTTCCTGGGGGTGGTTCCAGCGCATCAGCACTTCGGCGCCGGCCCAACGGAAATCGCCCTTGCGCACCACTGGCTGGAAGTACGGCAGGAACTCATCGGCCTCCAGCGCCCTGCGCAGTTCGGCACGGGGTGAGCTGGCGCGGCGAACCTGCCAGCGGCATACCAGGGCCGCAACCACGCCCAATACAATCAGCAAGGCAACCAGGGCAGGGTAGTGGCTGCGCCACAACTGGCCTTGGTAGCTGGCGTCATAGCCGCCCTGCACGCTGAACGGGTAACGCGTCGAGCCAAGCAGCACGTTTGCATTGGCGGCGGGGGGCGGCAGGCCCTTGTGGACGATGCCATCCTTGCCCATCCAGGCGTTACCTACGCGGATGTGCAGGTTAACGTCGGGGCCGATCAGGCGCAGTGCTGTCAGCAGGTGGTCGCCATCCACCGTACTGATTGCCCCCTGGTCGCCGGCGCTGGCACGGTACACCAGCAGTGCGTGCCCAGGGGTGACTGAATTGCCGTCCATCAGCCACAGCTTGCCGTCGACGTAGTCGGCCGGGTTGACCGGCTCAGCAAAGGCGCCGAAAAGGGATGTGCAATACAGGCTGTTACCCCGGAACAGGTTGGTCGAACGCACGAACGCGTTGCGCGTGACCTCCGCGCGCAGCCTGAGCTGCACCTCGTCGCAAGGGCTGCGGGCCAGCGGCAGCAGAACATTGGCAGCCTTGGAAAGGCTGTCGAGGATGCGTTCGACATGCGCCACGACCTGGCGAGCGGTAGCCTGGCTGCTTGTTTGCATCTCCCGTTCGACCTGCCAGTTCATCACGATCAGGCCGCACATCAGCGGCAGCACACCGACGACCCAGGGTAGCAGGGTGCGCCAGCTGAGCGTGGCGCGGCGTTTGGCGTTAAGGGGCATGCGGACCTGGCTACGATAAGGGACAACGAGAGAATAGCCGCTTGTCGCTGTGTGCGAGCAACTAAACCGCGACAAACAATTTTACGCAATGTAGAATCCGTTTACGAATACAACAATAAGGTTCTTCACTTCCGAAGGATCAAGCCCGCCGAGAATGGGTCCATATGACACACCATGGGTTCAAGCTGATCATAGGTGACTTCCTCGCCCGCAGCGTGCGGGGCATCCCGTGCTCACCGCCGTTTCTGTTCCACATCCCACGCAATCAATACTATTTTCGCTGCAGATGAGGACACGAACATGGCTGATATCTTCGACAATCCAATGGGCCTGATGGGCTTCGAATTCATTGAACTGGCGTCGCCGACCCCCGGCGTGCTCGAGCCAGTGTTCCAGATCCTTGGCTTCACCAAGGTGGCTACCCACCGTTCCAAGGATGTGCACCTGTATCGCCAGGGCGGCATCAACCTGATCCTGAACAACGAACCCAAGAGCATCGCTTCGTACTTCGCCGCCGAACACGGCCCGTCGGTCTGTGGCATGGCGTTCCGCGTGCGCAATGCCCACGAAGCGTATGCCCGTGCCCTGGAGCTGGGCGCCCAGCCGGTGGAAATCGAAACCGGCCCGATGGAGCTGCGCCTGCCGGCGATCAAGGGGATCGGTGGTGCGCCGCTGTACCTGATTGACCGTTTCGAAGAAGGCAGCTCGATCTATGACATCGACTTCAATTTCATCGAAGGCGTGGACCGCAATCCGGTAGGTGCGGGCCTGAAGATCATCGACCACCTCACCCATAACGTTTATCGCGGGCGCATGGCTTACTGGGCCGGCTTCTATGAAAAACTGTTCAACTTCCGTGAAATCCGCTACTTCGATATCAAGGGTGAGTACACCGGCCTGACGTCCAAGGCGATGACTGCCCCAGACGGCATGATCCGCATCCCACTCAACGAAGAGTCGTCCAAGGGTGCGGGGCAGATCGAAGAGTTCCTGATGCAGTTCAACGGCGAGGGTATTCAGCACGTCGCCTTCCTGACCGATGACCTGCTCAAGACCTGGGATGCGTTGAAGGGCCTTGGCATGCGCTTCATGACTGCGCCACCGCAAACCTACTACGAAATGCTCGAAGAACGCCTGCCAGGCCACGGCGAACCGGTCGACCAGCTGCAAGCGCGTGGCATCCTGCTGGATGGGGCCTCGCAGCCTGGAGACAAACGCCTGCTGCTGCAGATTTTCTCGGAAACGCTGCTTGGGCCGGTATTCTTCGAGTTCATTCAGCGCAAGGGGGATGACGGCTTTGGTGAAGGCAACTTCAAGGCGCTGTTCGAGTCCATCGAGCGTGACCAGGTGCGTCGCGGTGTGTTGAGCACCGACTGACGGCCTTGCGCTGCCGACGCCGTCATGTCGCGTCGGCGGCGTTGCTGCGCCTGATGGCACGCGCCCTGAACAGGGCAAGGAAGACCATGGCCCCGGTCAGGATACCTACCAGTATCAGCGAAGGGAGGGTCTGCAGCATCGATTGGCGAATTTCCAGGGTGGTGAACCCTTCGGCATAGCCGCCCTTTACCCTGTATCCGTACTTCGCTGATACCGCGCTGACCGAAAACTCGGAGTGCGAGGGGCGCTGGCCGGTGCGACTGTCACCTTCGCTCCAGATGTAGCGGTCGCCAAATTCCAGCAACAGCGTCAAGCCGTCCTGGAAACCGTCGAGCTCGTTACGAAGCTGGGAGGCGTAGGCGGTCGCGATGACGCCCCGGTTGTTGCCAGGCAAATAGAAGTTGACCAGCAGTCTGCGGCGTTTGTCAGCTGGCCCATAGGAAATTTCCACCTGCCGACCCGACAAGGCGAAGGACGACAAGTGCGCCAGCGAGTCCGAGGTGGTGCTGCAATAGGCCTGGTTGTCCTCTAGCAAGGTCAGTGACCTCAGCATCGAGCGACTGGCGACCTGGTCCTGCAAGGTGCTTTTGACGGTGCCGCAGGATTGGCCGGCAAGTGGCAGGGCCAGCACCGCAGCTTCCTGCAATCGGTCCAATGCCTGGTCGACGCTGTAGACCGCTTCCTGTACTGAAATTGCCGCGTTTTCCGCGAGTTTGGACTCCAGTTGGAAAACCATCACCAGCAACCCGGACACCACAGGCACCAGCCCCACCGCCATGAGCAGCAGCACCTCCAGCAGGCTGCGCCCGGCGTGCACAATCTTCGACATAGGCCAATCGCTCCGCTACAACGCTGTTCGAGGTGAACAGCCGAGCCCAGAGCCTATGTGTTCAACGGCCGGTCAACTGTAGGCCGAAGGTAACGTGCGCTACAGGAAAACCGGAAATCTGGGGTAGGCCATTAGCTGGCTCTGAGCCTGGCGAGCACTGCCTTCGCCAGAGCGGACGTAGAGGCAGGGTTTTGCCCGGTGATCAGCCGGTCATCGGCAACCACGAAGGGCTGCCAGGGATCATCATGCTTGCTGTATGTTCCGCCGCGGCCAACGAGTTCGTTTTCCGTCAGGAATGGCACTGTCTTGTCCAGCTCGACCAATTTTTCTTCGGTATTGGAAAAGCCGGTCACCTGCCGGTCCTTCAGCAGCAAGCTGTTATCGCTGAGCTTGATGTTCAGCAAGCCGACCACGCCGTGGCATACCGCTGCCACAATGCCCTTGTTCTCGTAGATCTTGCGCGCCAGTTCCTGCAGGGGCTGATTGTCGACGAAGTCATACATCACCCCATGCCCGCCGGTGTAGTAGATGACACTGTAGTCCTCGGCCTTGACCAGGCCGGGGCTGAGGGTGCTACCCAGTCGCGTCATGAACTGCTTGTCGTCGTACCATTGCCAGTCCAGGTCGGGTGCCATTTGCAGGCTGTGCGGGTCGATGGGAACATACCCGCCCAACGGGCTGACATAATCGACGCTATAGCCGGCCTCTTCGACCTGCTCGACAAAGTGCACGGCCTCACCCAGCCATAATCCGGTCGCCCGCTTGAGGGTTGGATACTTGGCTGTATTGGTCAGTACCACCAGCATTTTCTTGCTCATGACCACGCTCCTGTCGGCAACCTGAAGAGGCCGTTGCTTCCCGGCCCTAGGGAAAACCTAATGAGCATAGCTGCCGGCTGCAAGTCCGCCATGGATGGCAACGCGTGCTGTGCTAACTTGAACAAGGCCCACAGGGCAGGCCTTGGATAGCCTGCCAGCACCGTGGCCAACCCAGAGCCTTGCAGGAGCACGATATTGGTCGCACATGGAACACCATCCGGGCCTGAGACGCAGGTCGGCTCGCCGCCGCCAGCTGTACTTGGGCGCGAGCGTATGGCGGAGCGGATTGCGCAGTTCGACTGGGGGCGCACGTCCCTCGGGCCGCTGGTACGCTGGCCGGCTTCACTGCGAATTGCCGTCGACATGATGCACCTTTCACCGTTCCCCTGTGCCGTGGTTTGGGGGAGCGACCTGTGCGTGGTGCACAATGATGCCTACCGGGCACTGCGGGCCGGGCCCAGGGACGGCCTGGGCATGGCCTTCGATGCGCTGTGGAGCGACGTGTGGTCGGCAGTGGGGCCATGGGTGTTCCAGGCTCTCGAAGGGCGTGCGAGTTACGTCGAGGACCCGCCCCTGCGCATCACGTGTGGCGAGCACGCCGAGCCGCTCTGGTGCGCGTTCGGCTACGCGCCCTTGCACGATGAGCAGGGCAGCGTCGCGGGTTTTTTGCACACGGTGATCGAGAGCACTGCCAGCGTCGAGGCACACCACCGCTGGCGTGAACAGGTGCAAGGCTTCGAGCGGCAGATCGAGCGACATGTGGCGGAGCGCGAGCAGATCTGGCGGTTGGCGCGCGATCCCATGATGACTGTCAGCGCTGACCTGAAGGTTCAGGCTGTCAACCCCGCCTGGTCGCGCATCCTGGGTTGGACCGAAGCACAGGTGCAAGGGATGCCGGTGTTGGACCTGGTGCATCCGGCCGATGCCGCGGAAGTTCACGTGGCTATTTCCGGGCTGCTGCAATACTGCGATGCCGACCTGGTCGAAACCCGCCTGCGTCACCGCGACGGGCATTACCACTGGTTCAGCTGGAGTGCGCGATTCGATGGGCACCTGATGACAGCCGTTGGCCGGGACATCACCGATGAGCGCGAGCTGGCCGCGCGTCAGTCTGAGGCGCTGATGCGCAGCAATGAGCGCATGGAGGTGGTCGGCCAGCTGGCCGGCGGCATGGGCCATGAGATGAACAACCTGCTGTCCGGTATCGGGGGGAGCCTGGAACTGTTGCAGCGGCGCCTTCAGGAGGGGCGGCTGGAGCGGTTGGAGGCCTATGTGGACGTAGCCCGGGATTCGGTGCTGCGGGCCATGGAGCTGACCCATCGCTTGCTGGCGTTCTCCCGCCACCAACCGCTCGCGCCGAAGCCGCTGGATTTCAATCGGCAGCTGCGCCTGAGCGAGCCGCTGCTGTGCAAGACGCTGGGCGCAGAAATGCGTCTGCACTGGCAGCTGGATATCGCGCCGTGGGCGGTGAACCTGGACGTACCGCAGCTTGAGAATGCGCTGATCAACCTGTGTGCCAATGCCCGTGAAGCCTGCCTGGAACGCGGCAATGTCACCATCCGCAGCGTCAATGAACGCCTGACCGACAGTTTCCCGGATCAGGACGGTCTGCCGCCAGGTGATTACCTGGCCCTGCATGTCGAGGATGATGGCCACGGTATGCCGGCTGCGGACATTGCCAGAGCATTCGAGCCATTTTTCACCACCAAGCCCATCGGGCGGGGGTTCGGGCTGGGCTTGTCGATGGTGTATGGCTTTGTCCGTCAGTCGGGAGGGTACGTGTGGATTGATTCGACCCCGAACCTGGGAACCAAGGTTTCCATGCTCTTCCCGCGCTGGCCCGAGCCGTTGGCCGAGGAACCAAAGCCCGTGCAACGGTTGCAGCGCGCCGCCCGGGGCGAGCGGTTGTTGCTGGTCGATGACGAACGCAACCTGCGGGCTGTCATGCGCGAATACCTGACCGAGCGCGGCTTTCAGGTTGTCGACGTGAACGATGCCAATAGCGCGTTGGAGCGGTTCCGCCATGATGGCCCGTTCGACCTGGTGATTACCGACATCGGCTTGCCGGGCGGCTTCAGCGGCCGGCAGGTGGCCAAGGCCATGCGCATGCAGCTGCCACTGCAGAAGATCATGTTCATTACCGGGTATGCCGAACATCCGATCGAAGCTCAGTTGCTCGAACAGCCGGGCACTGCATTGCTGAACAAGCCTTTTTCGCTGGCAGACCTTGCCGATGAGGCGCTGCGAATGCTCGAAGAGTAGCGCCCTTCAGGGCTTGCCGAGAATCTCCGTCACCTGCGCCTGCAGCTGTTGCAGTTCGAAGGGTTTGCAGATCAGGTGCATGCCTGCGCCCAGAAAGCCTTCCCGGGCCATTGCCGTTTCCGCGTAGCCGGTGATGAACAACACTGGCAAGCCTGGGCGCAGCGTGCGCGCGATCTCGGCCAGTTGGCGGCCGTTCATGCCGGGCAAGCCGACATCGCTGACCAACAGGTCCACTGGCTGCGACGAGCGCAGCACCGCGAGCCCGTCGCTGGCATTCGCTGCGCTGTGGCATGAAAAGCCGTGGTCGCGCAGGGTCTGGCACAGCAACTGGCGCACATGCGGGTCGTCCTCCACCAGCAGTACCCGATGGCCCCTGCTTGCTTGTCTGGGGGAGGGCGGCAAGGCGGTTTCCTGAGCCTGCCCAACATGCCGCGGCAGGTACAGGTCTACCCGCGTTCCCTGGCCAATCTGGCTACGCAGCGTGACATGCCCATGGGACTGCTTGCTGAAACCGTACACCATCGACAGACCCAGGCCGATGCCCTGGCCCGTTGCCTTGGTACTGAAGAACGGTTCGAAAGCGTGTTCCAGTGTGCTTTGGGCCATGCCTTGGCCGTCGTCGATGATGCTCAGGCGCAGGTAGTCCCCGGGGCACAACGCGCCCCCTGCCCATTGCCTGCTGTCGATGTGCTGGTTGCTTGCCTCGATACGCAGCAGGCCGCCGCTGGGCATGGCTTCGCAGGCGTTGAGCAGCAGGTTGTCCAGGGCTTCCTGCAATTGCTGGTCGTCGGCTTCCACCGGCCACAGGCCCCTGGCGAGCTGCACCTGCAGGGTTATCCTGGGGTTCAGGCTGGCCTTCAGGCGCTTGGCCTTGAGCACACCACGCAGGTCGATGCGCTGGTTGCGCAACGATTGCCGGGAAGAAAAGGCCAGCAGGCGATGAGTCAACTGGGCGGCGCGTGACACCGCCTCGCGGCCCATGCGCAAGACACCGTCCAAGCTGTCGGCGCGGCCCTGACTCAGGCGTCGCTCGATCAGCTCGAAACTGCCGCCGATGCTGGTGAGCAGGTTATTGAAGTCATGGGCCACCCCACCCGCCAGTTGGCCGATGGCTTCCATCTTGCGGGTCTGATGGGCGGCGAACACCCTGCGCTCCTGCTCCTCGCAGGGCTGTGGAAGCTGGGCGTCCAGGCGCTGCTGCAAGCATTGGAGCTGATCACGCGCCCGGTACTGCCTGCGGCGGTTGCGCAGGGCGGATCGGGTCATGTGCAACAGCTGGGCGTTTTCAAAGGGTGCGACCAGCAATACCAGGTTGCCGACCGGGTGATTACCGGCGCCAGCCGCCGACCAGGCACTTTGGGTGAGCAGCACGATCGGTAGATCCGACCAGTTCGGCTGCTGATCGATGAATGCCTGCAGCAACGCGCTGGGGCCCTGGTTGAACACCTGCTCGGCAATGATCGCCAGCCCCGCACCCTCGCTCAGGCGCGCCTGCAGGTTGTCCAAGTCGACCGCGCACAGGCTATCGATGCCGGCCGAGGCGAGCAGGCGCGAGGTCTCCGCAGCTAACGGCGGGGGTGCCAGGATCAAGGCACGTTCATCCAGCGCCAACGAACTCGCCACAACGACTCTCCTGCAAGGTGGGCTGATAACCACTGGACCCTGGCGTAAACCCAGGGTTCAACAATGTTCAGAGAATGCCTACAGGCCCTGTTGCAGCACGGGGTCGTCAGGGTTCTGCCGCTCCAGCTCGGCGAGTAGCACCTGTACGTTCTGTAATTGGCCAGACTCTTTCCAGTACTGGATCAGCAATACCCGCGCCCGGCGATTGGCCGGCTGCCGGTTGAGCACGGTTTCCAGCTGTTTCTGGGCGGCATCGAGTTGGTCCAGGTCATGCAGGGTGAGCGCCAGTGTATAGCGGTAGTCGGTGTTGTCAGGGTCTAGCTCGACGGCGCGGGAAAGGGCCAGCAAGGCGTATTCGCGCTGTTCATGGCGGTTCAGCCAGCGCCCCAGTTCATACTGTAGAAAGGCGGAGTCGGGGCTCAGCGCCAAGGCTTTGCCCAAGACCTGGCGCGAGGCATCGTGATGCCCCTGGCGCTCCAGCAAGCGTACCTGGGTGGCCAGGGCGTCGAGGTTGCCGGGGGCGACCGCCAGTGCTCGCTGCAGGGCCGCAGCGGCCTGGGTGTAGTCGCTTTCGTGCAGGTACAGGCGCGCCAGGTGCACCTGGGCGTCGGCATCCTCGGGTTGTTGCTCGAGAGCCTGCTGGTACTGTTCCAGTGCTGCCTGCAGCGGGCCGAAGTACAGGCCGATGTCGTCCGGGGCAAGCCCGAGCAGGGCATCTACTGCGCCAAAGCGTACGCTTTGCTCATCGTCGTCCAGCAGCGGGCCGAGCACCAGGCTGCGTTGCGCCGCCGGCAGCAGGCGGCGGATGCTGGTGATGGCCGCACGGCGCACCAGCGGGTCGGCATGTTCCAGATCCTGGCGGGCGAGTTTCAATGCCTGCGGCGAGGGGTAGTTGGGCAGCTCGGCGTACAGCGCCGCCCGACGAATGGCGGGCAGGTCGTTACGTTGCAGTTGCTGGTACAACACCCGGGCAGCGCCGGGCTGGCCCTCGTGGGCCTGGCGTAGGGCCTTGGCATAGCTGTGCGCGGGCAAGGTCGGCTGGGCGGGCGGAGCATCGCGCCACAGGTAGCCGAACAGGGCCGATACCAGGATCAACAGCAGCACGGCGATCAGGTAGCGGTTGCGTCTGGGCATCGGGCGGTCCGTGGCGGCGGGAAGGGCAGAGCTTGGGGCAGGCAGGGGGTAAATGCAACCGAGGGGGCCAGTTGTCATCAGGGAGTCTGTGCGGTGGCGATGCGTGCACGGCTGGCGATTGCCCTGTGCTGCAACTGCCGAGGCATAAAAAAGCCCCGCAAACCAGAGCCTGCGGGGCAAACGGTTGGGGGAGGAGCCAACCAAAGGAGTCGTTGAAGCAGTGGGATCAGGGTGCGCTGGCCACCGTCTCCGGTTGCCAGCCGCCACCCAGGGCCTTGTAGATCGAGACAATGCCGCGGTACAGCTCGACCTCGCCCTGGGCCTGTGCATCTTCAGCGCTTAGCCGCTCACGCTCGGCATCGAGCAGCACCAGGTAGTCCACCGTGCCCTCGCGATAACGAATCGAAGCCAGCTCCGCCGCCTTGCGGCTGGCGTCACTCTGGCGCATCAGCGAGAGCAGTCGCTGTTGGGTTTTGTCGTAATCACTGAACGCGTTGGCCGATTCTTCCAGGGCCAGTAATACCTGTTGCTCGTAGTTGGCCAATGCCCCTTCGGCATCAGCCTTGGCACCGCGTAGACGGGCGCGCACGCTACCCAGGTCGAAGGCCGCCCAGGTAATGCTCGGCCCCAGTGCCCAGGCATTGGCCGCCGACGAGCCGATCTGCGAGCCCCGTGCGGCAGTAAAGCCGAGGAAGCCGCTGAGGCTCACGCGGGGGAACAGGTCGGCAGTGGCCACGCCAACGTTGGCGGTGGCGGCTGC
The DNA here is from genome assembly GCF_026240995.1 of Pseudomonas sp. DCB_BI. NCBI lineage: Bacteria > Pseudomonadati > Pseudomonadota > Gammaproteobacteria > Pseudomonadales > Pseudomonadaceae > Pseudomonas > Pseudomonas sp. DCB_BI. The sequence continues at coordinate 75,014 of NZ_JAPFCG010000005.1, forward strand.
CAGCTGGCGTTCGGCGCTGCGGATGTCCGGGCGCCGGCGCAGCAGCTCGCCCGGGTCGCCTACCGGCAACGCTTTGGCGATGGCCGGCAAGGCTTTGGGCGACAGGTCGATGCTGAGCGCATCAGGTCGTTGACCGAGCAAGGTGGCGATACGGTGCCGTGCCCGCGCCTGTTCGGCCTGCAGTTGCGGCACTGTGGCTTCGACCCCGGCCAGGCGGGCATCGGCACGCACCACGTCGAGGTCGTTGCCCACGCCGGCATCGCGCAGGGTCTCGGTGATGGTGCGCGATTCCTGCTGGGTCTTGAGGTTGGCCAGGGCGATCTTCTCGCGCAATTGCGCGCCACGCAGCTGCCCATAAGCATCCACCAGCTCGGCGATCAGGCTGACTTGCAACTGCTGCAGGTCGGCGGCGGCCACTGCTTCCTGGGCTTCGCTGGCTTCGATCTGGCGCTGAATGCGCCCGAACAGGTCAAGCTCCCAGGCCATGTCCAGGCCCAGGTCGTAGCGCTCGCTATTGACCCGTTCGGTGGTCTGGCCGGGGATCTGGCCCTTGCCGATGTCACTGCTGGCCCTGCTGGTAACCACTGGGAACGGGTCGTTCTCGGCATCTTCCCGAATCGAGCGAGCCGACTTCAGGCGGGCAAAAGCCACGCGCAAGTCACGGTTGCCGTCCAGCGACGCCTGCACCAGCTGGTTCAGCACGGGGTCGTCGAACTGCTTCCACCACAGGGTCTCGAAACGGCTAAGGTCGTAGGCCTTGGCCTGCGCGTCGCTACTCAGCCGGGCAGGCTCGGTGGCCGGGGCCTGGTAGTCCGGGCCCACCGCACAGGCCGCCAGGGCCAGTGCCAGCAGGCTTGGGGTCAGCGGTTTGAGCAGGTTCATGCATGGTTCTCCAGCACTTGGGCGTGCGCAGCCTTGCGGGCCTGGCGACGCTCGACGAAACGGCGAATCAGGAAGAAGAACACCGGGGTCAGGAACAGGCCGAACACGGTCACGCCAATCATCCCGGAGAACACCGCCACACCCATGGCGTGACGCATTTCGGAGCCTGCACCGGAGCTGAAGACCAGCGGCACCACACCCATGATGAAGGCGATGGAGGTCATCAGGATCGGCCGCAGACGCAGGCGGCAGGCTTCCAGTACCGCCGCCAGCGGGTCCAGGCCCTTGGCCTGTTCATCCTTGGCGAACTCGACGATCAGGATGGCGTTCTTGCACGCCAGGCCGACCAGGACGATCAGGCCGATCTGGGTGAAGATGTTGTTGTCTCCACCCGACACGATCACCCCGGTGATCGCCGACAGCAGGGTCATCGGCACGATCAGGATCACCGCCAGTGGCAGGCTCCAGCTTTCGTACTGGGCGGCCAGTACCAGGAAGGCCAGCAGCACGCACAGGGGGAACACGAACAGCGCGGTGTTGCCCGAGAGGATCTGCTGGTAGGTCAGGTCGGTCCACTCGAAGGTCATGCCGTTGGGCAGTTCCTCTTTCAGCAGCTTCTCGATCGCCGCTTCGGCTTGGCCGGAGCTGTAGCCCGGGGCAGCAGCGCCGTTGATCTCGGCGGTGATGAAGCCGTTGTAGTGCATGACGCGGTCCGGCCCGGAGGTGTCGCTGACCTTGAGGAAGGTCGCCAGCGGGATCATCTCGCCCAGGTTGTTGCGCACCTTCAACTGGCCGATCTGCTCGGCATCCAGGCGGAATTGCTGCTCAGCCTGGACGTTGACCTGGTAGGTGCGGCCAAAGCGGTTGAAATCGTTGGTGTACAGCGAGCCCAGGTAGACCTGCAGGGTGTCGAAAATATCGTTGATCGCCACGCCATGGGTCTTGGCCTTTTCCCGGTCGATGGCGGCATCGACCTGCGGCACGTTGACCTGGTAGCTGGTGAACAGGCCCGCCAGCTCTGGCACGTTATGGCTCTTGGCGATGATGTTCTGGGTTTCCTTGTACAGCGCTTCATAGCCCAGGTTGCCACGGTCTTCGATCTGCAGGCGGAAGCCGCCGATGGTGCCCAGGCCTTGTACCGGCGGTGGCGGGAAGATCGCGATGTAGGCGTCCTGGATGTCGGCGAACTGGGCGTTCAGCGAGGCAGCGATGGCGGCGGCTGACTGGCTCGGGTCCTTGCGCTCGTCGAACGGCTTGAGCGGGGTGAACACGATGCCGCTGTTGGGGCTGTTGGTGAACCCGTTGATCGACAGGCCAGGGAAGGCCACCGAGTCGGCCACGCCAGGCTGTTTCAGGGCGATTTCGCTCATGCGCTTGATCACCGCCTCGGTGCGGTCGAGGCTGGCGGCATCCGGCAGTTGGGCAAACGCCACCAGGTACTGCTTGTCCTGCGCTGGCACGAAGCCGGTCGGTGTGGACGAGAAGCCCAGGTAGGTCAGGCCCATCAGCCCGGCATACACGAACAGGGCGATGCCACTGGAGCGGATGACCCGGCGCACGCCACCGACGTAGCGGTTGGACGCACGGTCAAAGAAGCGGTTGAACGGGTTGAACAGCCAGCTGCCCAGCAGTTTTTCCAGGAACCGCGAGAAACGGTCCTTGGGCGCGTGGTGGTCCTTGAGCAGCACGGCAGCCAGTGCCGGCGACAGGGTGAGCGAGTTGAAGGCCGAGATCACCGTGGAAATGGCGATGGTCAGGGCAAACTGCTTGTAGAACTGCCCGGTCAGGCCGGAAATGAACGCGGCAGGGACGAACACGGCGCACAGTACCAGGGCGGTGGCGATGATCGGCCCGGTCACTTCACCCATGGCCTTTTGCGTCGCCTCCAGCGGTTTCAGGCCCAGCCCGATGTTGCGCTCGACGTTCTCCACCACGACGATCGCATCGTCCACCACGATACCGATGGCCAGCACCAGGCCGAACAGCGACAGCGCGTTGAGCGAGAAGCCGAACAGGTGCATGACAGCGAAGGTACCGATCAGCGATACCGGTACGGCCATCAGCGGGATGATCGAAGCGCGCCAGGTCTGCAGGAACAGGATGACCACGAGGACCACCAGCACCAAGGCTTCGAACAGGGTGTGCACCACTGCCTCGATGGAGCCACGGACGAACACCGTCGGGTCATAGACGATGCTGTAGTCCATGCCTTCGGGGAAGTCCTTCTTCAGCTCGGCCATTTTCGCCCGCACTTCGTCGGAGATTTCGATGGCGTTGGAGCCCGGGCGCTGGAAGATCGGAATGGCCACCGCCGGCTGATTGTTCAGCAGCGAGCGCAGGGCGTACTGGCTGGAGCCGAGTTCGACCCGGGCAATGTCCTTCAGGCGGGTGATTTCGCCATCGGCACCGGCACGGATGATGATGTTTTCGAACTCTTCCTCGTTGACCAGTCGCCCTTGGGTATTGATCGACAGCTGGAAGCTGGTCGAACCCGGGGCGGGCGGTGCGCCGAGCTGGCCGGCGGCGACCTGGCGGTTCTGCTCCCGGATGGCGGCTACGACATCGCTGGCGGTAAGGTTGCGCGAAGCGGTCTTGTTCGGGTCCAGCCACACGCGCAGCGAGTAGTCACCCATGCCGAACAGTTGCACATCGCCCACGCCGCCGAGGCGCGCCAGTTCGTCCTTGATGTTGAGAATGGCGTAGTTGGACAGGTAGAGCATGTCGTAGCGGTTGTCCGGCGAGGTCAGGTGCACGACCATGGTCAGGTCGGGCGAGGCCTTGTCGACGGTGATACCGATACGGGTCACTTCCTCGGGCAGCTTGGGCTGGGTGCGGGTGACGCGGTTCTGCACCTGCACCTGCGCGTTGTCCAGGTCGGTACCCAGGGCGAAGGTGATGGTCAGCGTCAGCTTGCCATCAGCGGTGGACTGGGAGGACATGTACAGCATGTTCTCCACGCCGGTAATGGCTTGCTCCAGGGGGGCGGCGACGGTTTCGCCGATGACCTTGGGGTTGGCCCCAGGGAAATTGGCGCGCACCACCACGGTAGGCGGCACCACCTCGGGGTATTCGCTGATCGGCAGCTGGAACAGCGAGATAGAACCCGCAATCAGCAGTACCAGGGACAGCACCGCGGCAAAGATCGGCCGGGTAATGAAGAATTTCGAGAAGTTCATCGGTGTGGTCCCTTAACCGCGTGGCGCCTGGGCGCTGGCGACTTTCACGTTGTTGCCCGCCACCTTCGGCGCCGGGGTGCTGGCCTCCAGGGCCTGGCGCTGCTGGGCGAGGGCGGCGAGGGTCTGCTCACTGGCCATCGGGGTTTCCTCGGGGGTGACCGCCGAGCCAGGCCGTACCCGCTGCAGGCCCTTGACCACGATGCGGTCTTCCTTGCCCAGGCCGCTGCGCACGATCCGCAGGCCTTCCAGCTTCGGCCCCAGTTCCACGGCGCGGTAGGCGGCCTTGTTGTCCTTGTCCATGACCAGTACGAACTTCTTGCCAAGGTCGGTGCCGACAGCCTCGTCGTTGATCAGCACGGCATCGTACTGGGCGCTGCCGACCAGCTTCAGGCGTGCGTACAGGCCCGGGGTGAACTGGCCGTCGCGGTTGTCGAACACCGCACGGCCGCGGATGGTGCCGGTGCGCGGGTTCACCTGGTTGTCGACGAAGTTCATCTGGCCCAGGTGCGGGTTGCCGGTTTCGTTGGTCAGGCCTAGGTACACCGGGGTGGTCTGGCCGCGCTGGCCTTCGCGGGCCAGCTGGGTGTACTTGAGGTACACGCGCTCGTCGGCGTCGAAGTAGGCGTAGACCTTGTCGGTCGAGACCACACTGGTCAGCGGCGTGACATCGGCGCTGACGATGTTGCCGGCGGTGAACTCGGCACGGCTGACGCGGCCACTGATGGGCGCGGTCACACGGGTGAAGCTGAGGTTGAGGCGGGCCAGGTCGAGTTGGGCCTGGATTGCGTCCACCCCGGCACGGGCTTCGGCGGCGGCACTGCTGCGCGATTCGGCCAGTTCGGCGGAGATGGCGTTGCTGTCACGCAGGCGCTCACCCCGGCGGGCTTCGTTGGCGCTGCGGATGGCGGTGGCCTTGGCCTGTTGCAGCTGGGCTTCAAGGCGGCGGACTTCAGCCTGGAACGGGCGCGGGTCGATCTGGAACAGCAGGTCGCCTTTCTTGACCTGGGCGCCTTCGGTGAAGGCGACCTGGTCGATCTGGCCGGAGACCCGTGGGCGCACTTCGACGGTTTCAGGGGCTTCGAGGCGGCCGGTGAACTCGTCCCATTCGTTGATCGGTTGCTCGATCACCTTGGCCACACTGACTTTGGGCGCGGCGGGAGCCTGCACGGCGTCGGGGGTTCGACCGCAAGCGCTGATCACCACCACTGCCAAAGCAGCGAGGGGGAAGCGCAAGGGTTTGAGTGATTGTTCCATGGAGAACTCCGCCAATGTATTAGTAGTGGGCGGAGTGTGAGTGTGTTGCGCGTGAGGCACGAATCGAACGGGACGAAGGTCATTATCACGCTGAATGATATGTGCGGATCCATCATCGATTGGCGGCATGGTAGAGGATTTCAGGGCCGCAAAGCAGCCCGTCGCGACACAAAGGCGCTCCGCCAGGTGAACGTGGTCACCTGGTCAGTGAATGCTTGAGGCCAGCTCGAAGATGGGCATGTACATGAGGATCACGATCAGGCCGATCAGCAAGCCGATGAAGGTCATCAGCAACGGCTCGAACAGCTTGACGAACCATTCCACCCAACGGCCGATTTCCTGGTCGTGGAAGTCGGCGCAGCGCTCCAGCATCTCACCGAGGTTGCCGGACTGCTCGCCGGCCCGCAGCAAGCGCAGTGACACCGGCGTGACCAGGTGGCCGGCTTCCAGTGCATCGGACAGCGGCAGGCCTTCGCCGACCCGCTGGCTGGCTTGTTCCAGGCCCTGGGCTGCCGCGCTGCCGAGCAGGCCACGGGCCATGCCCATGGCGGTAAGGATGGGAATGCCACCTTGCAGCAGGATACCCAGCGAGCGGTAGAAGCGCGCCAGTTCATACATCATCAGGCGCTGGTGCAGGGCCGGCAGACGCCGCAGCTGGCAGGATGCCCAGTGCCGTACCCGGGGGTGCCGGCGCAGCAGCCACAGCGCCGTTACGCCAGCGACAGTGGCCAACGCCAGGGGCAACTGCTCGGCATGCAGGAACAGGCCGATCTGCATCAGCATCCGCGACAGCCAGGGCAGCTCGGTGCCCATGCCTTCGAATACCTGGCTGAACCGCGGCACCACGTAGCCAAGCAGGAACAGCACCACGCCACCCCCTACCAGCAAGAGCAGCAAGGGGTATACCGAAGCGCCCACCAGCTTCTGCCGGACCAGGTCCAGGCGCTGGCGATAGCTGATGTAGCGGGCGAGAGCATCACCCAGCGCCCCGGTGCGCTCGCTTGACTGCACCAGTGCCACGTACAGCGGCGGGAACACGCGGGGTTGTTGGCCCAAGGCCTGTGACAGCGAGCGGCCTTCGTACAATTGGCGTACCAGTTCGCTCAGCACTTTGCGCGCGGCTGAAGCCGGTGCCTTCTCTGCCAGGCTCTCCAATGCATCGATCAGCGGCAGGCCGGCATTGAGCAAGGTCGACAGTTCCTGGCTGAACAGGACCAGGTCGAACGCCGCTTCGCGCCGCCAGGCCATACCCCGCAAGGCACCGCCGCTGCCGCGCAGGCTAAGTACGCGCAGGCCTTGGTCCTCGGCCAGGCGGCGCGCCTGGTCAGCGTCCTCGGCGTCAATCTGCAACTGCACCACGCCCTGCCTACCCAGGGCCTTCAGGCTGTAGCGCATGGCGGCTCTCCCTATTGCCAACTGGTGATTTCGGCATTTTCCCCGTCACCGCCCGGCTGGCCGTCCTTGCCCATTGACAGCAGGTCGTATTCACCGCCGTTCTCGCCAGGCTGCCGGTAGATATACGGGCGCCCCCACGGGTCTTGTGGCACGGCTTTTTGCAGGTAGGGACCGGTCCAGCGAGGTTCGCCATTGGGGGCAATCACCAGAGCCTGCAAGCCTTGCTCGCTATTGGGGTAGTGGCCGACCTCCAGGCGGTACAGGTCCAGGGCCTTGCTCAGCCCCTCAATTTGCGCCCGCGCTACCTTGGCCTCGGAGCGGCCCAGCTGACTGAAATACTTGGGCGCGACGATGCCGGCCAGCAGGCCGAGCACCACCAGTACCACCAAAAGTTCAAGCAGGGTGAAGCCACGTTGGGGGTTGGATCTGCGCTGCATGGTGAAGCCCTCCACTGCATGGGAACACAGGTTGCCAGGCAGCATGCAACAGCCGTGCACGTCTGCCTCGGGGCCTTGCGCCATGCGGCACAGGAAGCGGCACAGTGCTTGCGTCGTGGTCTGCGTCCTCGGGTTTTCCGGGGGATTTCCCCCACATCGGGGGCCACGACGAAGAGGCGGCCGACATGCGTGGACTCATCCTTGGCTTGTTCTGGCTGGCGGCAGGTACTGCCCAGGCCGATATGTACATCTCCATCGATGCCAAGGGCGGCTACGTATTGAGCAACGTCCATCGACCCGGGCGCCACTACGAGAAGGTGATCAGCGAACCGCTGGCCCAGGCCGGTCCGGCCAAGGCGCAGATGATCACCGGGCGCCCGTACGCCGAAGTGGTCGCCACGGCGGCCCGCATCCACAATGTACCGCCGGCGCTGCTCCATGCGCTGATCAAGGCTGAGTCCGGCTACAACCCCAAGGCGCGTTCCCGGGCGGGGGCAGTGGGGCTGATGCAGCTGATGCCGGATACCGCGCGCGAAATGGGCGTGGAAGACCGCCTGGACCCGGAAGACAACGTGCAGGGCGGAGCACGCTACATCAAGCAGATGCTCAAGCTTTTCGACAATGACATCACCCTGGCCGTGGCGGCCTATAACGCCGGCCCGGATGCCGTGCTGCGGCGCGGCGCGGTACCACCGTTCGCCGAAACCCGGCGTTATGTGCCCACGGTGTTGCGGGAGTATCGCAAGTTGCAAGGGCTGGCGGATGATTCGCCGTTGTAAGCGACAACCCATGGCCGCGCTCACGACAGGAATGACCCTTCGGCGGATGCTATCAATTTAGCACTATGGTTTCCCCAACTCTGGGCTATAACCATCTGAAGGTGCCCAGCAGTGGAGTCCATCATGGACCTCGCCCCTCGTTCCGACGCCATTGAAGTGCCTGCCGGTAGCGAGCTGGCCGCCCCGCGCAAGCCGTTCAACCTGCTGCGCTGGTACGCCTGGGTCAGCCTGGCGATCATCCTGTCGGTAGCTGCGGGGCTGGGGCTGATTTCCAGCCGCTTCATCATCGACGAAAGCGTCGAACGCGACGCCTTGCTCACCGCGCAATTCATCACCTCCATTGCCGATGCCGAAGTACGCCATGTGTCTATCCCCAACGTGCGCACCATGGGCGAGCTACTGGACCCGCGCACCGATCGCGCCAACCTCCCTGATGTCGACCCGGATGCCCGGCGCAAGGCCCGCGGTGAGTTCCTCGACCACATCGCCCACCTGCCCGACATGCTGCTGGCCAACATCTACGCCCCGGACCGCACGGTGATCTGGTCCAGCAACCCGGCGTTGATCGGCAGGCTGATCGAGGGCGACGACGACCTGGACCGGGCGTTCCAGTACAAGATGCGGGTGTCGGCCAGCTACCACAACTTCGAACAGGCCCGCTCCGAGCAGAAGTTCGTGACCCCACCCGAGCAGTTGTTCATCGAGAACTACATTCCGCTGTTCGATGCCGATGGCGAGCAGGTCACGGCCATGGTCGAAATCTACAAGGAGCCCCATGACCTGATCGTGCGCATCGAGCATGGCCTGGTTCTGATCTGGCTGGCGATCACCGTGGGCGCCGCGCTGGTGTATGTCGGCCTCTACGGCATCATGCACCGCGCCGCCCGGTTGCTGGCGGTGCAGCAGAAGCGCCTGATCAACAGTGAAACCTACGTGGCACTGGGCGAAGTGTCATCTGCGGTGGCCCATAGCCTGCGCAACCCGCTGGCCAGCATCCGCTCCAGTGCAGAGCTGGCCCAGGCATTTGACGAAGGCCCGGCGCAACGCCAGGTCAATGACATCATCAGCCAGGTCGATCGCATGTCGCAGTGGATCCGCCAGATGCTGCAGTCCCTGCGCCCGCTGAACGATGAGGCGGTGGCAGTGGACTTGTCGCAGGCAGTGCAGGAAAGCCTGCAAACCTACGCGGTGCCGCTGGCGCGCGGCGGGGTGACCCTGGACTTGCAACCGTTACCGGCCGTGCAGGTGCTAGGGCACCCAGCGCTACTGCGCCAGGTGTTCAGCAGCCTGATCGCCAATGCCCTGGAATCGATGGAACAAGGTGGCCGACTGCGCATCGAGGTCGTGCGGCAGAAACGGCGCAGCCTGATCTTGCGTTTGTCCGACAATGGCAAGGGCATGAACGAAGAACAACTGCGTATGGCTTTCCGGCCGTTCTTCACCACCAAACAAGGTGGGCTGGGGGTGGGGCTGGTGCTGGTGAAGCGCATCATGGAGAGATTCGGCGGTACGGTTCGGCTTAGCAGCAGTGAAGGCCATGGCACGCGGGTTTCGCTGATTTTTCGCCTGGCAGAAAGCTCATAATCTAATTTCACTTGTACTCATAAGCTATTGATGTGAAACGATTTGATTAAGATGGGTAAAAGGTACCCAATAGTGGGGGAATATCCGCTATTGGGGGTGAAGTATGTTCAGTAAGCGACTGATATATATAGAATTGTCTTTTGTTTAATCGATTGGCTGGGTTTTTGCTTCGTATCTGTGGAGCACCACACGCGACAAATGGCAGCCATGGCTGCCTAGGTGGAATGTCATCCAACGGCGGCATGCCCGGGTCGATGCATTTCTGAACGGACGCCCTGCGCGGGAACCACGCGATGCAGATGCTGGAAAACGAAGCGCCCGACAAGGCCAGTGCGACCGCCAGCGGTCTCGCTCTACCCCTGCATGAATTCAACCTGTTGCGCTGGTTTTCGGTCATCAGCTTGTTGATCATCGCCTCGGTCGCGGGTGGACTGGGGTATGTCTCGACTCGATTCGTGGTCCGTGACAGCGTTCAGCGGGACGCAATGCTCACCGCACAGTTCATCCAGGCCATGGCCCAGGCCGAGGTGCGCCATTCGCAGTTGCCGCCGGGTACCACCATGGGCGAATTGCTCGACCCGCGCCTGGACCTGCAGCACCTGCAGTTCAGCCCGGCACTGGCTGAATCTACGCGGATCGAGTTCCTCGACCATGTCGAGCACCTGCCGGACACCTTGCTGGCCAATGTCTACGCCCGCGACCGCACCATCGTCTGGTCCACCAATTCCGAACTGATCGGCAAGCGCATTGATGCCGATGACGACCTCGACCGCGCCTTCCGCTCGCGCAAGGCTGTATCGGCCAGCTATCACAAGGCCGAGGAAGACCGCGAGGAACAGAAGTTTCAGCGTCATCCACGCTATCTGTTCATCGAGAACTACATCCCGCTGTTCGACAGCCAGGGCGAGCAGGTGCTGGCCATGGTGGAAATCTACAAGGAGCCGCAGGACCTGATTCGGCGCATTCAGCGCGGCTATGTGCTGATCTGGGCCTCGACCCTGGTGGGGGGCGCGTTGATCTACTTCGGGCTGTTCTGGATCGTGCGCCGGGCGGCGCAGATGCTGCGCCTGCAGCAGGACCGGCTGGTGGCCAGTGAAACCTACGTGGCGTTGGGCGAAATGTCGTCGGCGGTGGCCCACAGTTTGCGCAACCCGCTGGCCAACATCCGCTCCAGTGCCGAACTGGCCCAGGACATCGCCAACCCCGCCGCGCAGAAGAACATCAGCGACATCATCAGCCAGGTCGACCGTATGTCACGCTGGGTGCGCGACCTGTTGGTGTCGTTGCGCCCCAGCAGCGACGAACCCGAGCCAGTGGACCTGGTGGCGGCCATCGAGGATACCCACCTGGCCTTCGCCCAGCAGATCGAGCGCAACGGCGTACGCTTCCATTTCGAAGGGCCGGACGTGCAGTGGGTGGCCAGCCAGCCGCTGCAGCTTACCCAGATTCTCAACAGCCTGTTCGCCAATGCCCTGGAGGCCATGCCCACCGGCGGCATGCTCAATGCCCAGGTCATCGTGCAGGAGGGCCTGCGCGCCGAGTTCGTGCTCACCGACACTGGCAAGGGCATGAGCAAACAGCAGGAACAGAAGGTATTCAAGCCATTCTTCACCACCAAGCAGGGCGGCCTTGGTGTCGGCCTGGCCCTGGTCAAGCGCATCATGGAACGTTTTGGCGGCTCGGTCAGCCTGAGCAGCCGCGAAGAGGAAGGAACCCGCGTCAGCCTTACATTCAATATCGCAGCGGGAGGGGACTATGGAGCACAACATCCTGGTAGTCGAGGATGATGAAATCCTCGCCGACAACATTCGCACGTACCTGAGCCTGAAGGGCTACGAGGTCACCGTGTGCCACAGCGCGGAGCTTGCCCTGGAGCAAATCAGCCGGTTCCAGCCCGACGCGGTGCTGACCGACAACTCGCTGCCGGGCATGAGCGGGCACGACCTGCTGCGCAACCTGGTGGTCCAGGCGCCGGACCTGAAAGTGATCATGATGACCGGCTACGGCAATGTCGAAGATGCCGTGCAAGCCATGAAGGAGGGGGCCTTCCACTACCTGACCAAGCCGGTGGTGCTGGCCGAGCTCAAGCTCACCCTGGACAAGGCCTTGGCGACCGAGCGCCTGGAGCGCACGTTGTCGTTCTACCAGGAGCGCGAAGCGCAAAAGTCCGGGCTACAGGCAATGATTGGCGAGTCGCCCACCATGCTTACCCTCAAGCACACCCTGCGCCAGGTGCTCGATGCCGAGCGGCGCATGGCCAGCGACGACTTGCCGCCAGTGCTGGTCGAAGGTGAAACCGGCACTGGCAAGGAACTGGTGGCGCGCGCGCTGCATTTTGACGGCTCGCGCAGCAAGGGGCCGTTCATCGAGTTCAACTGCGCCTCGATCCCTGCCAACCTGCTGGAAGCCGAACTGTTCGGCCATGAGAAGGGCGCGTTCACCGATGCCAAGGAGCGCCGTGTCGGGCTGGTAGAGGCTGCCGATGGCGGCACCCTGTTCCTCGACGAGATCGGCGAGATGGACCTGGTGCTGCAGGCGAAGCTGCTGAAACTGCTGGAAGACCGCAGCATCCGCCGGATTGGCGCGGTGAAGGAGCGCAAGGTCGATCTGCGGGTGATCAGCGCCACCAACTGTAACCTGGAACAGATGGTGCAGCAGGGCAAGTTCCGCCGCGACCTGTTTTTCCGCCTGCGCATCATTGCTGTGAAAGTGCCACGCCTGTCTGCGCGAGGGCAGGACATACTGCTGCTGGCGCGTCACTTCCTGGCCCACCATGGCCGGCGTTATGGCAAGCCCAACCTGCGCTTTTCTGCCGAGGCGGAAAGCCTGATGCTCGGTTACAGCTGGCCTGGCAATGTGCGCGAGCTGCGCAACATGCTGGAGCAGACAGTGCTGCTGGCCCCCAACGAGGTGGTGCAGGCGCATCAGCTCAACCTGTGTATGGCCTTGGTTGATGAGCCTTTGGTGCAGCAACCGGCGCCGGCCATGTTCGAAATGCCCCGGCATGAACCGGAGCCCGGTACCAGCCTGCCGGACATGGAGCGCGACCTGGTGTGCAAGACCCTGGACCGCACCGACTGGAACGTGACCAAGTCGGCGCGCATGCTCGGGCTGTCACGGGACATGCTGCGGTACCGGATCGAGAAACTGGGCCTGACCCGGCCTGACAAGCGCCAGTGGTGACGGGGTAGCAACGATGGCTTCAGGGGCGATTACCCGGGTTTGTGCCGGTGTCACCTTGGCCCTGAGCCCCCTCCGAGCCACTGCCGCCCATCCCGGGCAAATCGCGGTCGTCAGTCTGCTCCGCAGGTGGGCTGTCCGGGTCGTTACCCTTTATGCGCGGGTCGGTATCCCGCGGCATGGGTTTTTCGATGGGGTTGAGGGTGCTATCCGCGCCAGGTTGCGGCGCGGAGCTATGCGGGTCGTCGGGGTAGGTCGGGCCGGTGCCGACGGCCAGCGCCAACGGCGAGGCGAGGAGGGCGATCAGCAGGATGCTGGAACGGGGCATGGCAAGCTCCTTTGCTTCGGTCAGGACTCATATTTCCCTTCGGCCCTAGCCGGAACGTCATGGTGCCATTACCCCGATCAACGGTTACACCACCAGCGACAGCAGCATGATGAAGATGATCCCCACGATGGAAAGAATGGTCTCCATCATGCTCCAGGTCTTGAAGGTTTCCGCCACGGTCATGTTGAAGTACTGCTTGACCAGCCAGAAGCCGGCGTCGTTCACATGCGACAGGATCAGCGAGCCGGCACCGGTGGCCAGCACCAGCAGTTCACGGTTCACCCCCGGTACCAGGTCGATCACCGGCGCGACGATGCCCGCGCCGGTAATGGTGGCGACCGTGGCAGAGCCGGTGGCGATGCGGATCACCGCCGCCACCAGCCACGCCAGCATGATCGGTGAAATTTCAGCCTGCACGGCCATCTGCCCGATCACATTACCCACCCCGGTGTCGACCAGCATCTGCTTGAAACCGCCGCCGGCACCGACGATCAGGACGATGGCGGCGGTAGGCGCCAGGCTCTGGTCGAGCATTTTCATGATCTGCTGGCGGTTGAAGCCGCGCGCGGAACCAAAGGTATAGAAGGCCAGCAGCAGGGCGGCGAGCAGGGCGGTGATCGGGTGGCCGATCAGGTCCATCCACTGGCGCACGATGTGCTCGGCAGGCAGCACCACGTCGGCAAAGGTTTTCAGCAGCATCAACGCCACCGGCAGCAGCACCGTGATCAGGGTGATGCTGAAGCTCGGCAGGTTGCCCTGATCGGATTCCTTGGCGATCTGGTCCATCAGTTCCTGGGACGGGTTGCCCGGGATATAGCGGGAGATGAAGTTCCCGAACAGCGGACCGGCAATGATCGCGGTAGGCAGCGCAACGATCAGGCCGTAGAAGATGGTCTTGCCGATGTCGGCGTGGAAAATGCCGATTGCCAGCAGTGGGCCTGGGTGGGGTGGCACCAGGCCGTGTACCACCGACAGGCCGGCCAGCAGCGGAATGCCTATCTTCACCAGCGACACCCCGGAGCGCCGGGCGACGATGAACACCAATGGAATCAACAGGACGAAACCGATTTCGAAGAATAGCGGGATGCCCACCAGGAAGGCGGCGAACATCATCGCCCAATGCACGTTCTTCTTGCCGAAGGCGCGGATCAGGGTTTGCGCGATCTGGTCGGCCCCGCCGGAATCAGCCATCAGTTTGCCAAGCATGGTGCCCAGGGCGAGCACGATGCCGACGAAGCCAAGCACGCCGCCAAACCCGTCCTGGAACGATTTCATGACCTTGGCCACCGGCATGCCGGAAGTCAGGCCCAGGAAACCGGCCGCGAGGGTGAGGGCGACGAAGGGGTGCACCTTGAAATGGGTGATCAGCAGGATCAGCCCGACGATGGTAACCAGCGCGTCGAGCAGCAGGAAGGTATCAGTAGCCAGTCCGAACATGGTTTGAAGGCCTCGGTCTTATCGTTGTTTTGGGCGGAGCTATGTGGAACTTTGCCCGCGTTCGCGGGTCGGGGTAGCGCTGTCTTTGGTGAGCCGGGAAAACCGCCAGGTTCAGGCGGTTTGCGCCAGGCCCTGCTCACCGCAGTGCTTTAGCCAGCGGTCTACCGCTTCGGCCAGTGCATCGATGGGCTGGGTGGCGTCCAGTGCCAGGGTCAGCGGTTCGCCGCGTGGCGATTCCAGGGCCGCGAACTGGCTATCGATCAGGCTGGCCGGCATGAAGTGGCCGGGGCGGGCGAGCACGCGCTTTTCGGCCTCGGCAGGGGTCAGTTCGAGGAACACGAACACCAGCCCTGGCATCGCCTCGCGCAGGGTTTCGCGATAGCGGCGCTTGAGTGCCGAGCAGGTCAGGATGGGACGCTCACCGGCCTGGGTAGTGGTTTGCAGCTCTTTACCAAGGCGCACCAGCCAGCCGGCTCGGTCGCTGTCGTCCAGCGGGATGCCAGCGCTCATCTTGCGAATGTTTTCGGCAGGGTGGAAAGCGTCGCCTTCGATCAGGCGGCCGCCGCTTCTGGCAGCGATGGCGGCACCGATGCAGCTTTTGCCGCAACCGGCCACGCCCATCACCACAATGGCGGACAGGGGAGAATTCATCAGTACCTCCTGCGGGGTGAGATAGCGCTGTCTCGTCTCAGACGTACAGCCACCTCCCCGGTGTTATTGGTCTTGTCCTTACGCAGTATGGACGCCTGGTGGCGAGCGCGTGATGGCTGCTACCAAAGATTACATTGCCTGCGTCCTGAGACAGCGCTACCTTAGTGGCCGTTCCCTCTCCTTGCAAGTAGTAAAATTACAACATCCATGTCCCGCACCGGCTCCCGAACTACAGGTCGTCCCACGCTGGCAGAAGTTGCCAGACTTTCCGGGGTTTCCCCGATTACCGCTTCGCGCGCCCTGCGCGGGGTCAGCACAGTGGCGCCGGAGCTTGTCGAAAAAGTCATTGCCGCAGCCGCAAACCTTGGCTACGTGGCCAACCATGCCGCCCGGGCGCTGGCCTCGGCACGCAGCCAGTCGGTGGTGGTGCTGATCCCGTCGCTGTCCAACCAGTTGTTCATCGACACCCTGGAGGCGATTCACGAGGTCATGCGCCCGCGTGGGTTTGAGGTGCTGATCGGCAACTATCACTACGACCTTGCCGAAGAAGAGAACCTGATCCGCAACTACCTGGCGTATCAGCCTTGCGGCATGCTGCTGACCGGTTTCGATCGCAGCGATACGGCCCGGCAGATGTTGGCCGCCAGCGGTGTGCCGTGTGTGCACATGATGGAACTCAACGGTGAGCCGGGGGCGTTGTCGGTCGGCTTTTCGCAGCAGCAGGCCGGGCGCGCAGCTGCCAGGCACTTGATCGAGCGCGGGCGCAAGCGCCTTGCCTTCATTGCTGCACAGCTCGACCCGCGGGTGATGCAGCGGGCCGAGGGCTTTCGCCAGGCGCTGGCCGAGGCCGGCCTGCAGGCGGCCGAGCTGGAAGTGCTGGCACCGGAGCCTTCGTCGATCGCGTTGGGCAGTACGTTGTTCAGCCAGTTGCTGCAGCAGGCCCCGGATGTCGACGGTATCTTCTTCTGTAACGACGACCTGGCCCAGGGTGCAGTGCTGCAGGCATTGCGCCAAGGGGTGGAGGTGCCACGCCAGGTGGCGATGGTTGGCTTCAACGACCTGCCGGCTTCGGCCCACATGGTGCCGCGCCTGACGTCGATCCGCACACCGCGGGCTGCCGTCGGTCGGGGCGCGGCGCAGGCGCTGCTGGCGTTGCTGGATGGCAAGCGGGTGGCGAATGCGCAGCAGGACCTGGGCTTTGAGCTGATGGTGCGGGAAAGCTCCTGAAGGCCCTGCGAGGTCGCAGCGACAGCGACCGCAACAGCCTGCGGATTTGGTGAACAGGTAGTAGTCACAAAGTGATAGCACTGTGCTTGCACGGCGCCTGCGGCGATCTATGCTCAGAAAACCGCGCATAAGGGAGCCCTGCGTCATGTTCGATTTCCACCGCAAAGCAGATTTGGTCGAGATCCAGCGCAGTCATCAGGCGTTGGCCAATGCACAGGCCAAACTGGCCGCCATCAGCCGTTCCATGGCAATGATCGAGTTCACGCCCGACGGCACCATCCTCGATGCCAACGAGCGCTTCTGCCAGGCCATGGGCTACAGCGCCGACGAGCTGCGGGGCAAGCATCACCGGCTGTTCTGTGAGGCGGACTACGCCAAAAGTGCCGAATACCAGCAACTGTGGCGCGAGCTGGGGCAGGGCAAGGCCATCAGCGGTACCTTCGAGCGGGTGGACAAGGCCGGGCGCGAAGTCTGGCTGGAAGCCAGCTACATGCCTGTGCTGGATGACCAGCGCCAGGTCACCAGCGTGATCAAGGTGGCTGCCGACATCAGCCAGCGGGTGATGCTCGAACACGAAAGTGAAAGCCTGCTCAAGGCCATCGGCCGCTCCATGGCGGTGATCGAGTTCACGCCGCAAGGCCGCGTGATCAAGGCCAACCAGAACTTCCTCGATACCATGGGCTACCGGCTCGATGAAGTGGTCGGCCGGCACCACGGGCTGTTCTGCCTGGCGCATGAGCGCGAGTCGGCCGAATACCGGGAGTTCTGGGCATCGCTCAACCGTGGCGAATACCACTCGCACCGTTTCGAACGCGTCAACAAGCAGGGCCAGACGGTCTATCTCGAGGCCTCCTACAACCCGATCTTCGACAGCAAGGGCCGCCTCTACAAAGTGGTCAAGTTCGCCAGCGATATCACCCACCAGATCTGTACCCAACAAAGCGCTGCCGATGCCGCCCATGCCAGTTCGGTGCAGACTGACGCCTGCGCACGCAAAGGGACCGAGGTGGTACAGCAGACGGTGCAGGTGATCGAGCAGATTTCCCAGGAACTGAACGACGCGGCGCGCAGCATCGATGCGGTCAGCAAGCAGTCGGATGTGATCGGTCAGATCGTGCTGACCATTCGCGGCATTGCCGACCAGACCAACCTGCTGGCGCTCAACGCGGCCATCGAGGCGGCCCGGGCCGGCGAGCACGGGCGCGGCTTTGCCGTGGTCGCCGACGAGGTGCGCAACCTGGCGGCGCGCACCAGCAAGGCCACGCTGGAAATCGTCGATGTGGTGCGACAGAACCACGACCTGTCGCTACTGGCGGTGGCCAGCATGCAGTCGAGCCTGAACCGTACCGGCCATGGGGTGGCGTTGGCCAACGAGGCCGGGACGGTAATCATGGAAATCCAGCAGGGCTCACGGCACGTGGTAGATGCCATCAGCCAGATCAGTTCGACGCTGCAATTGCATTGAGCGCGTCGCGCATCTCGTCCAGCAGCACCTGCAGGCTGGCCTCCAGGTGCGCACGCTGTTCCACCGTCGATAGACCCTCTGTGTGGGCCTGTTCGATGGCTTCGCAATCCCTGACCACGGTGCGCACCCTGATCATCTTGGCGCCACCCTTGATGCGATGGGCCAAGGTACGCACGGCTTCATCCGAGGCATCCGGGCCCAACGCGCGCAACGTGGCCAGGTCTTCGCCAACACTCACTGACAGTTGCTCCAGCAGGTGCCGAGTCAGTTGCTCGTCATCCTGAGTCAGGTGGCGCAGTTCGGCCAGGTTGAGCGCCCCACGGCCTGCTACCGCCTTGTGTTGCCGGGGGCGGGCCTGAGGCAGGTGGGTCTTGAGCGTGCGCAGGCCGATCGGTTTGAACAGGCATTCATCCATGCCACTGGCCAGGCAGCGGGCGCGTTCCTCGGCCTGGGCGTTGGCCGTGACACCCAGGATCCAGCACGGTAACAGGCCGCGTTCGCTTTCCATGGCGCGAATGCAGCGCGTGAGTTCGTGCCCGTCCATGACGGGCATGCTGCAATCGGTTATCACCAGGTCGAAGCGCCCGGCCTGCCAGTGGGCAAGGGCGACTTCGCCGTTCTCCGCCAGGGTAACGTGGTGCCCCAGGGTGTGCAGTTGCCGCTCCAATAGAAGCAGGTTGGCGGGATAGTCGTCGACCACCAGAATGTTCAGCGGTTCGCTGCGGGTTTCCGGCGGCAGCATCTGTGTGGCTTGGGCCGGCGCAGCGCAGGTGGGCAGTTGCAGGTTGACCTGTACCCGGGTACCAACGCCTTCGACACTCTGCAGGGTCAACACGCCGCCCATCAATTCGGCCAGGGTGCGGCTGATGACCAGGCCCAGGCCAGCACCTTGCCGTGCCCTCGGCCCTTCAGCCTGGACGAAGGCATTGAACAACCGCGCCTGGTCGGCGGGGCTGATCCCGATACCGGTGTCGCGCACATTCATCTCGATGGCCAGCATGTCGTGCCCGGCGACCTTGGGCAGTAGCAGGCTGGCCTGCACTTCACCACGGTCGGTGAACTTGATGGCATTGCTGATCAGGTTGGACATGACCTGCTTGAGCCGCAGCGGGTCGGCTAGCACCCAGAGCGGTTCTGACGGCAGTTCGCTGTGCAGGTGCAGCCCCTTGGCCCGGGCATTACCGTCGAACACCCGCAGCGTCGCGCGCACCAGTTCGACCAGGTCGGTGGGCACCGGCTGCAGGGTAATGTGGCCGGATTCGATGCGGGAAATATCGAGAATGTCGCCAATCAGCTCAAGTAGGCCGATGGCCGAATCGTGTGCGGTCTGCAGGGTCTGGGTATCGCTGCGCCCGCTGCGACAGTCTTCCAGGGCCAGCTCCAGCAGACCGATCACGGCATTCATCGGGGTGCGTATTTCATGGCTCATGGTGGCCAGGAAGGTACTTTTGGTCTGGCTGGCCTGTTCGGCGTCGTCCTTGGCTTGACGCAGCTGCTCAAGTAGCCCGCGGCTCAGCGCCAGCTGGGCCTGCAGCGCATGCTGGGCCTCGGTGCGCTGGTTGATCAGCTTGCGCAGGTAGCTGTTCCAGAACACCACCCCGGCCAGCAGCAGTGCCGACAGCACCAGCACCTGCAGGGCCAGGGTGCGGTAATCGCGCCATGGGCTGTCGCTGACCAGGGTGCTGGTGCGCCAGCGGTTGATCAGCTGGTCGAGCTCTTCGGGCGGAATGCTCAAGAGCGCCTTGTCGAGAATGGCCTGTAGCTGCGGCTGGTCGGCGGCCACGGCGAAAGCGGCAATGGCCGGCTCGTCGTCAAGTACGCTGGCGATGCGCAGGCGGTCCTTGAACACATGGTTGATGTAGTAGGCAGCATTGATATGGCTGCTCAAGGCAACGTCGGCGCGGTCATTGGCCACGGCCTCCATCAGCCCGAGGGGGTTGTCCACCTCCACCAGGCGGGCTTGCGGGTAGCGTTGTTGCAGGGCTGCCCGTTGCGGCGATCCTCGAACCAGGGCGATGCGCTGGCCGTCCAGCGCCTTGGTTTGTGCGGGGGAGGGATGATCACTGCGTGTGACCAGTACTCGTGGGCTGATCAGGTAGGGCCGGGTGTAGCGCAGTTGCTTCAAACGGTCTGCGCTGTAGCCCAAGGCGCCGATCATCATCGCATCACCTTTGCGCAGGCGCTCGACCATGGCGGAGGCCGAAGTGCTTTCGACAGGCTTGAATTGCAACCCGGTACGCAGGGCGATCTGCTTCAGCAGGTCGAGGGTTATACCGCTGGGGTGGTGCTTGGCATCGTTGAACGTCAGGGGCGCCAGCGAAGTATTGACCAACACGCTGACGACGGGGTGCTCGGCAATCCACGCTTCCTCTTCGTTGCTGAGGGCGGTCAAGTGGCGTTGTAGCAGCAAGCTGGTGTTGCCGCTGCTCCAGCGGCGCAGGATGTTCAAGCGTTCGCTCTCGCTGATGCGCGCCAGCGCCTTGTCGACCAGCTGGCGCAAGCGCAGGTTGTCGCGGGCCAGGGCAAAGGCGAAGGGTTCGGGGGATGCAGGGGAAAAGTGATCGATCTTCAGCGTACCCTGAAAGCTCTTGCCGATGATGAAATCGGTGCTGATGGCATCGCCCAGGTACGCGTCTGCCTCGCCCAGCTCGACAGCCGCGAGCCCGGCCAGGGTCGAGCGGTACAGGCTGAGCTGCGCGTTGGGGTACAGGTTGCGCACGCTGCTGGCCGGCAGGTAGTGATCGACCATGGCCAGGCGCAGGCCACCGAGGTCGGGTGTGTGCTTCAGGCTGCGCCCTTCACGGGTGATGATCACCGGCAGGTCGTCGGCATAGGGCGTGCTGAGGGTGAGCTGGGCGTCCGCGGCCTCGAAGGCGTTGGAGCTGCCCAGCAGGTCAATGCGCCCCTCGCGCAGCGCAGTGATGGCTTCGTGACGGCTGTTGTAGCGACGTACCTCGATGGCAATGCCCAGTTGTTCGCCGATGATGCCGGCATAATCGGCACTCAAACCCTCGTAGTCATGCTGGCTGACGTTGATTTCGAACGGTGGGTAGTCGGGGCGCGAACTGCCCAGTACCAGCCGTTGGTGTTGTCGTAGCCAGTGGCGGTCGTCACTGGACAGCACCAGCGGGGCTGCGGCACTGACCGAGCGCGCCAGTAACTGGCGGGGTTCGCTATCGGCCAGCAACGCGCTGCAATGGACCAGGGCAATGGTCACCAGGGCGCTCGCCATCAGGCGCTTCATGCGTTTAGGCGCTCAGTAGACGCTGTTGCGCTTGGCCAGGTCGACCATTTCCACCAGTGATTCGGTCTTGAGCTTTTCCATGATGCGGCCCCGGTAGGTGCTGATGGTCTTGGCGCTGAGGTTCATGCAGGTGCCGATATTCTTGTTGTTCTCGCCACGTGCCAGGCGCCGCAACACTTCCATTTCACGGTTGGACAGGCTGGCCAGGCGAACCGGCTCGCTGTCGAGCGAATTGCTGTTGACCGACATCTGCGGAAAGGTCGAATAGCCCTTGACCAATGCCTTGAGGGCGAACAGCAGGGCGTCGTGATCTTCTTCTTTGGTGACGAAGGCGCCGATGCCGGCATCCAGGCAACGGCGTACGTACAGGTCGGTGGCCTGGCCGGTGAGCACCATGATCTTCGGTACAGGCTCCAGGCATTGCAGGCGTTTGATGACCTCCATGCCGTCCAGCCCTGGCAGACCAATGTCGAGAATGACGACGTCCGGGCGCAGTTCGCGGGCTACCTGTGCCACTTCACTGCCATTGCCCACCTCGCCAACCACATGAAAGCGTTCGCGTTCGAGCATCATGCGCAAAGACAGCCGGACGATGGGGTGGTCGTCGACGATCAGCACGGTTGTCATGAAGAAAACTCCTGTCGGGATGTGGTCCGTTTCCTGGAACACTCAGGAATACGTCTGCAAGTAGGATTATCGGAAGCGCTGCACGATACGACCATTCCCGAGGTTTGGTAATGCCGAGTATAGAAGTGTTGAAAGTACCTGCGGCTGTTGTTGAAAAGTCCTACAAAAAACGGGAAACATCACCCTGTAGAAGCGGTGATGTCGTTTTCTTGAGGCCGATCACGCGCAGGCTGAGTGTGCTTTGTTGATGCGCTGGGTGGAGGCAGGGTTGTTGGCCAATGCCTGCCCGACCCGCGTTGGGCGCGCGACCAGTTGGCCGCTGCAGTTCGGGCAGCGGCCCTGGAAACGGGTTTCGGCACAGGTACGGCAGAACGTGCATTCGAAGGAGCAGATCAGCACGTCAGGGCTGTCGCCCGGCAGGTCGGTATCGCAACATTCACAGTTGGGGCGTAATTCCAGCATGGGCATGGCTCCTGTACGCGGGCGGGAACCCGGAGTCTGCTATGCCCGCGGTCTGGCTGGCAATGCTCAGTCACCTGGGCGATACAGGTGGGCGTGCCCGGCGCGGTACAAGGCGGATTCGGCGAACGGCGTATCGCCCAGTACATGGCCCACCAGGATCAGCGCCGTGCGGCGAAAGTCTTTGGCTGCTACACGCTCGGCAATATCGCCCAGCGTGCCGCGTACCCAGTCCTGGTCTGGCCAGGTGGCCCGGTGTACCACTGCGACCGGGCAGTGCGCGCCGTAGTGCGGCAACAGCTCGTCGACGATGCGCGCGAGGTGCTTGACCCCCAGGTGAATCGCCAGGGTACTGCCATGGCGCGCCAGGTCGTGCAGCTGTTCGCCGGGCGGCATGGGGGAGCTGTCGCCATAGCGGGTGAGAATCACCGTTTGCGCGACCTGCGGCAGGGTCAGTTCGCAGCCGAGCAGGGCGGCGCTGGCTGCTGTGGCAGTGACCCCGGGGATGATCTGGTAATCGATGCCCAGTGCCTGCAGGTGGCGGATCTGCTCGCCGATGGCGCCGTACAGGCTGGGGTCGCCACTGTGTACCCGGGCCACATCCTGGCCGCGCTCATGGGCGTCGTGCATGGCCGCAATGATCTGCTCCAGGTGCAGTTCGGCGCTATTGATCACGGTGTCGGCCTGATGCCCTTCGAGTACGGCGGCAGGCACCAGCGAGCCGGCGTAGATGATCACCGGGCATTGGCGAATCAGCCGTTGGCCCTTGACCGTGATCAGTTCCGGGTCGCCGGGACCGGCGCCGATGAAGTAGACGGTCATGGAAAGTCCTTGCAGTGAAGAGGGTAATGAAGCGTTCAGCAGGCCAGGGCGAGGGTCGCCTGGCCCAGTACCTGGCGGGGCAGCAGCAGGCTGGCGGTGCCCAGTCGTTGGCTGGCCAGGGCCAGTGCCGCGCTCTCGGCCACACCCCAGCAGCCAGTGTGGGCATGGGCCGTGGCTGAACGGTGGCTGAGCAATGGCGCGTAAGCTTGCAGTTGCGTGCCATGGTACAGCACCAAAGGCACGCCGAGGCGTTCGGCCAGCAGCTGCAAGCCAGGTTCGTCGGCCTTCAGGCTGATGCTGGCGATGCCGCGCAGGTCGGCCAACGCCAGGCCCTGGTGATCCAGCGCCTGGCGCAGCAGGTGGTGCAGGGTATCCGCCGGGCAACCCCGGCGACAGCCGATGCCTGCGTAGAAGGTCTGCATCAGGCCTGGCTGGAGCGGCGGAACAGCCACGCGCTGAGCAGGCCCAGGGCCACCCAGAAGGCGGCATTGGTCAGCCAGGAGGCCAGCTTGAACTGGGTTTCCAGCGCTTCGGGGGCCAGGCTTTCGTGCACCTCGGGTTGTGGTGCACCGATGACGTGGGGAATGACCAGCAATACGGCACCCAGCGCCTTCAGCAGCCAGTGATGGGCGAACACCAGCAACGCCAAGCCCAGGGCTGTAGCACTGGCGGTGCCGATCCACCAGGCCTGACGTTGCCCCAGGTCGGCAGCCGCAGTACCTGGCAGTTCCGGCGGCAAGCCCAAGGTCGGGGCCAGGCAGAACACGGCGAATCCGGCCAGGCCCCACCAGGCGCCAGTGCCGATGCGCCTTGGCTCGCGCAGGCTGTACAGGGCGGCGAGGATCAAGGCGAAGCCGACCGCGACTACCAGATTGCCGCCGGTGGTGGACAGTACGCGCTGCCAGCCGTCTTCCGGCGACCAGGCTTCGGCGCTGTGTTCATGGGCAGGTGCTTCGCTGCCATGTTCGTGGTGGGCGGCCGGGGCCGAGGACTCGTAGGTTTCCGCCTGGAGAATAAGCGGGGCGACCCAGAAACTTTGCAACAGCGTCAGCAACAAGGCCGCAAGCAGCCCGCTGAAGCCCGCGGTACGGGCAATGCGCGTGATCATCGGGCGTACTCAGTCAGTGGCAGGGGAAGGCGGCGCTGTGGCGGGTGTCGTGGGCGGCGTTGTGCACGGCCTCGATGTGCGAGAAACCGGCGAAATACACCAGGCACAGGCCCAGCAGGCTGGCGCCGACAGCGATGACTACGCGCTGGCTGAGGGTAACGGGGGTGGCAAGGCTGTGTGGCTTGGCGCTGGTGACGGGCATGACGCGGTCCTCTGCTTTTTTGTGGGCAATGGGCAAGCGCGGCAGCCCCGGGCACGCTCGCCCAGGGGAATGCAACAGCGCCCGCCCACCGCGGGGTGTTCATGAACGCCAGGCCGGTCTCCGGGCTTGCGAGGAAGAGCTGGGCTCCTTGAAAACGTCACCTTCCCATGCCGCATTACAAGGCACAGTGGTACAGACGTTTCACTCGCTTACCGTTGCGGGGGCAGCACCGGCATTGTCCGGCCCTGTTGGAGGGCCTGCGACGCACCGGTTTCCCGTTTCACCCCAAAGGGGCACCTGAACGCGAGGCATAAGGAGAGCATGGGGCGGGCGTGGCGTCAATTGCCAGATCCTGCAGGCGCGGCCTTGTGCTGCGAAAGGGTGGATCGAGCCGAAGCGCTTTCAGGCAGGGTTTTATACCCTCGCCAATCAACCCCGGGCGAACGCGGCCAGTTTTTCCCCCTCCAACCGGTAGCGGACCCACTCATCCTGCGCCTCGGCCCCGAGCTTCTGATAGAAGCCGATCGCCGGCTCGTTCCAGTCCAGCACGCTCCACTCCAGCCGCCCACAGTTGTTAGCCACCGCCTCGCGGGCAATGTGCTGCAGCAATTGCCGGCCAGCACCGTCACCGCGCTGCTCGGGCGTGATGTACAAGTCTTCCAGGTAGATGCCATTGCGTCCGAGCCAGGTCGAGTAGCTATAGAAATACACGGCATAGCCGATTGCCCGGCCATCGCGTTCGCACATCAGGCTGTGCACTGTGCTGCCCTCGTCGAACAGGCTGTGCTCGATGTCAGCCAGGGTGGCGACCACCTCGTGGCGGGCACGTTCGTACTCGGCCAGTTCGGTGATGAAGGCCAGAATCTGTTCGGCATCGGTACGGATGGCAGGGCGAATGGTCAGGGTCATGAGGACGGCTTCCTTGATTCACGATAACGATACAGTGATGTGTATCTGCATAATTTAATTGAACTGTATCGGTCGCAGGGGGGGCGACTCCGTTAGTGTGACAGCACCTATAACGAAAGTGGAATGCCCCGCCATGCTTGCCTCTGCCGACCTGCTGACCGCCTTCGTGCTGTTCGCGTTCGTGTCTTCGATCACTCCAGGTCCCAACAACACCATGTTGCTGGCTTCGGGCGTGAACTTCGGCGTGCGCCGTTCGATCCCCCATGCCTTGGGCATCAGCTGCGGCTTCATGGTGATGGTCCTGGCCGTGGGCCTGGGCCTGGGCGAGGTTTTCAAGGCTTGGCCAGCGCTTTATACGGTGCTGCGTTACACCGGCGCAGCGTACCTGCTGTACCTCGCGTGGAAAATCGCTACGTCAGGGCCGGTCGGCACGGCCTCGTCCAGCGCCCGCAAGCCACTGGGCTTCTGGGGCGCGGCGGCATTCCAGTGGGTCAACCCAAAGGCATGGGTAATGGCGGTCGGGGCGATCACCACCTACACCCCCGCGCAAGGCTATGTCACCAACGTGATCGTGATCGCCGCCTTGTTCGCCTTGGTCAACCTGCCGAGTGTGGGGATATGGGTCATGTTCGGCAGCGCCCTGCGCAACCTGTTGCAGAATCCCCGCTGGCTGATGCTGTTCAATGTCCTGATGGCCCTGCTGCTGGTGATTTCTTTGTACCCGCTGCTGTTTGTAGAATCTGCGTTCTCCTAGTTCTGCGAGTACAGCGAACCCATGCAGTTGATTCCCTGGTCCCACGAATGCGCCGAAGGCTTCACCCTGCGTGGCTGGCGGACGCCGGCCAGTGGCAAGCCGTTGCTGCATTTCCTGCATGGCAATGGTTTCTGCTGCCTGGCCTACCAACCGTTACTGATGCGCCTGGGCGAGCATTTCGACCTGTGGCTGTGTGATGTCCAAGGCCATGGTGACAGCGACCACGGCGGGGTGTTTCGGGGTTGGAACCGCACCGCCGCGCTGGCCGTGGAGGCGTTTGAAGCCGGCCGTGGCGAGTACGGCGAGGTACCGCGTTTTGCCGTTGGCCACAGTTTCGGTGGTGTGCTGACCGGGCTGATCCTGGCCAGCGACCCGCAGTTGTTCGCCCGTGCAGTACTGCTCGACCCGGTATTGTTCAGCCGGCGCATGCTCGGGGTGATGGGCGCGGCCGCCTTGGTCGGCCTGCACCAGCGCCATGCGCTGGCGCGCAAGGCTGCCGGCCGGCGCAGTCACTGGCCTGACCGTGAAGCGGCGCTGGCATCGCTGCACGGCCGTGGCATCTTCAAAGGCTGGACCGATGCGGCGCTGCAGGCTTACGTGGAGCATGCCATCGGCGACTGTGGCGAAGCCGTGGTGCTCAAGTGTCGACCCAGCCGTGAGGTGGAAATCTTCAGCTCGTTCCCAACGCGCATGTGGGCCAGCCTTGGCGCAATCCGCACGCCGACGCGGGTGTTGTATGGCGAGCATACTTACCCGTTCGTGCCGCGCTCGGTGAACCGGTTGGCGGCACTCAACAGTCATGTCAGTGCGCAACAGGTCGCCGGTGGGCACTGTTTCATGCAGGAAGACCCGGCGATGGCTGCCGAGCAGGTGCTGAATTTCTTGCAGCACTGACTGTTCCATCCATGGAACGATCTGGCCTGTTTCTTCTGTCTATCGATAAATTGGCATCATTGATAAGGTTATCCCAGCCAAGAGGAGCCTTCTCATGAAAAAGATCCTGGGTACCTACAGCAGCCCTCACGCCCATTGGGTGGGCGATGGTTTTCCGGTGCGCAGCCTGTTCACATACGACAACCTGGCCAGCCGCATCAGCCCGTTTCTGCTGCTGGACTATGCTGGCCCGCATGATTTCGCCCCAACCCATGCCCGCCGCGGCGTTGGTCAGCACCCGCACCGCGGCTTCGAGACAGTGACCATCGTCTATCAGGGCGAACTGGAGCACCGTGACTCGACGGGGGCGGGTGGCTTGATCGGCCCTGGGGATGTGCAGTGGATGACCGCTGCCAATGGCATCATCCATGAAGAGTTCCATTCCCCGGGGTTTGCCAACAGTGGCGGTACGCTGGAGATGGTTCAGCTGTGGGTCAACCTGCCGGCGCGGGACAAGCGCGCAGCGGCCGGCTACCAGACGTTACTGGCCAATGATATCCCGGTGGTGGCACTGGACGCGGGTGCCGGTAGCCTGCGGGTGATTGCCGGTGACTACCGTGGCCATCAAGGGCCGGCGCGAACCTTTACCCCCATGGATGTCTGGGACTTGCGGCTGAACGCTGGCGCCAACCTGCAACTGCCGGTGGCCGCCGGGCGCAATGCGGCGTTGGTGGTGTTGCGCGGCAACTTGCGGGTCAATGGCGAGCGCGAGGCCGGGCCGTCCAGCCTGGTGTTGCTGGACCGGGCAGGTGAGAACGTTAGCGTTGAAGCGCTGGACGGTGCCAGTGTGCTGCTGCTCAGCGGTGAACCGATCGATGAGCCGATCGTTGGCTATGGCCCGTTCGTGATGAACAGCCAGGCGGAAATCGCCGAGTCGTTCGACGACTTCCATGCCGGGCGCTTCGGGCAGATGCAGGGTTGAAAGCTGGGCCGCTGCCACAGGAATGCGCGTTTACCTGGGGCAGCGGCCTTGCATCGCGTCTGGGACCCGGCGCGCGCCTGCGCCCTTGAACAGGAACTGGCCCCCGGCGATTTCTGGCATGATCGGCCCATGCCCAAGCTATCACCCCTGCACGCCGTACGCCGGTCGTCCACCACCCTCAGCCACCACACCCTGTGGCTGCGTTACCGTGCCCCATACCACTGGCCCTCGACCCTGGCCTTTCTCGCCGCCCGCTGCATCCCTGGCATCGAGACCTGCGACGACGGCACCTATCGCCGCACGCTGGTCGTCGCTGGCCGCCACGCTGTGCTGCACGCCACCCCTGCGCGCGACCAGTTGCGTATCCACCTTGAAGGCGTTCCATCATCGGCGTTGCCAGGCCTGATCGCGAAGCTGAGGCGGGTGTTCGACCTGGACGCCGACCCCGCGCGCATCCGTGCCGATCTGTCGCGGGACCCTTTGATGGCAACCTTGCTTGATTACCGACCAGGCCTGCGCGTGCCACAAGGGTGGGACGCGTGTGAACAAGCCATGCGTACGGTGTTGGGCCAGCAGATCAGCGTAGCCGGCGCCATGACCCTGGCTGGCCGCCTGGTACAGCGCCACGGCGTGCCCCTGCGCTTTACCGCGACGGGTCTGAGCCATGTGTTCCCGGCATTGGCAACCTTGGCCACTGCGCAGTTCGAAAACATGGGTATGCCCAGGGCACGCGCCGCGACCCTAGGCACCCTGGCCAATGCCTTGCTTGCTGCACCAGGACTGCTGCGTCCCGGCCAAATGCTGAATGACCTGCTGAGCAACCTGTGCAGGGTGAAAGGTATCGGCCCATGGAGTGCACAGTACCTGGCGCTGCGCCAGGCTGGCGCAGCCGATGCCTTGCCGTTGGGTGACGTGGCCCTGATCAAGGCATTGCGCCTGCTCGAAGGTGAACAGGCTCGACTCGCCGAACGGTCACTGGCGTGGCGCCCCTGGCGGGCCTACGCGGCACAGCACCTGTGGGCATCGCTGAGTCCTGTTGGGACCACTCGTCGCTAAGTTCGCCATTCCATTCGAACACCCAGCCGTGGCGAGCGATCTTCCACTAAGGTGCTAGAGGATTCCCCGCATGATCATTGCCCTGGCGCATGGACGTCCAACAGGGCATGGGCATTATCAATTGGCGCCCCGCCCGAAAAAGGCGTACTTACACATAACAGGCCATCCCACAGAGAGGGTCGTACCATGTCGTTGATTGGAGTTTCGATGCTAGAGATGCGGCAGATGATCGAGCAGGCCTGCCTGCCGGATCGCTGTGAAGTCAGCTGCCCGGACGGCACCACCCTGACTATCCGCCTCGGCCAGGGCCAGAGTCTTGACGAGGGTGTGACGCTCGGGATTCCGCTGCAAAACCTCAACAGTTGCCGTGACGTGGTAAACCTGGTCGGGCAACTGCATGCGCTGCGTGACACCCGCCCGACGCCGGTCAAGGCGATTGCCTGAACGCGCGCGTGCCCCGGTCAGCCCAGGCTGGCCGGGCGTACGTATTCCGGCATCAGGCCATTGAACCAGAACAGGATCATCGCGACCAGAATGGTCACCATCACCAGCAAGCCCACGCCCCAGACGCATGTCGCGAATAGCATGGCCTGCTCCTTCTTCAGCCGCAGGAACGTCTGCAACCCGCCATACAGCAAAACACTGGCATAGGCCGAGGCGGCCAGCAGCGCACTGAACGCCACCCAGCGAATCGGCACCAGGCCGACCACCCCGGCAAAGAACCACGGTGTCGCGCAGTAGGCGGCAAAGCCGATGCACTGGTTAAGGCTGGGTTGCGCATCGAACCCGCGTGACATCCCGCGGATGATCACCCCCATCAGCATCACGCCGATGACCGTGGAGGCATACAAAAGCCCCGCCAGTTGCGCGGCGCTGCCCATGCTCAGACGTACCCGCTCCTCGGCCGCGAGGCTCCAGCCAAAGGTGGTGGTGCCGACAAACAGGCATACGGCAGGGATCAGCGCCAGCATCAGCAGGCGCGGCAGGTATTGCTGTGGGTGATCTTCCTCGGCCCGGCGGATCTCCAGCCAAGCGTCGGCCGGGTGGGTAAAGAGCTTGAGCAACGGACTGTTCATGGCGTACTCCAGCAGGTATTGGCCCTTTTGCTATGGAGACACGCGGCGCGCAGCCGGTTCAGCCGGGATGGTGTCCGTTGATCGGCTTACTGCAGCTCCAGCAGCAGGTTCATGCCGCCGTCGCCACATTTGCCTTTGTCGCGGACTACACCGTGGTAGCTGCGCCCATCCCACATGAACGCCATGCTGTGGGCACGGTCGACTTTGTCGGGCAACGGCGGACAGATATGCAGGCGCAGTGCCGGCCGGCCTTGCAGGTTGAGCGGTGCAAGCTGGCACTGGCATTCCACGCTCTGCGCCACCGGGCCGAACAAGGTGTCGCGGACGTAATCGAGTTGCAACGAGGCATTGGGTGCACGGCCGGGCATCTTCATCAGTGCGGGGCTCCGTTGCGACGGTTCGACAGACTGGGCGGATTGGGCATGGCTGGCTCCAGGCAGAGTAAGGCGCGGCTTATCATTTGAAGCTTGCCTGGCGAAGATGTTCAACGTGTTTCATCAGCGGTCATCGTATTTGCGCCGAGCGGCACATGACCGGCCTTGTTCAGGGCCCGGCCTTGCGCAAGGTCAGGTTGATGCGCCGTTCGCCCAGTCGCGGATGCACGCCTGGCTTGATCGGTAGCACGCCGTGGAAGCGCAAGCGGTCTTCGCCACCCCACACCAGTACATCGCCGTGGCTGAGTGGTACGCGTCGGGTCTTGTCGGCGCGCTGCAGCCCGCCGAGCAGGAACACCGCCGGCAGGCCCAGCGACACCGAAACGATGGGCTGGCCAAAGTCCTGCTCGTCGCGGTCCTGGTGCAGGCTCAGACGGGTACCGGGCAGGTAATGGTTGACCAGGCAGGCGTCCGGGACGAAGCCATCGAACCCCGCCAAAGCAGCGGCACGGGCGGCCAGGCTGAGCAAAACCTGGGGCAGGGCGGGCCAGGGTTGGCCGCTGAGCGGGTCGCTGGCGCTGTAGCGATAGCCCTGTTCGTCACTGACCCAGCCCAGTGCGCCGCAGTTGGTCAGGCCTACCGCCATGCGCAAGCCTCCCGGGGTGTGCATGTGGCGCAATGGGGCGGCGCGCAGCACCGGGCGCAGGGCGTCGAGCACCGGCTCGATTTCGGCCAGGGCGAACCCCGGCAGCAGCACCGTGTGGCTGGCCAGGCGTTGCGGCTGATGGCCGAACAGGTCGAGGTCGGACTGGATCATGGGCAGGGCATCGGTTCAGGTAGGCCAATTGTAATGCGCTTTTCGCGGCTGGCCTATTTGCGGGATCAGCGACAATTACATCACGTTCGCAGCACGGGTTGCTTCAACAGGCCGTCGTTTGTCGAGCCCCAGAAAAAGGAACCGCGGCACCAGGGAGAGGAGCACCGCGGTTCAAGGGGGAAAGGTTTACTTCTGGGTCACAGTGGCCATGTTCGCGCTGCCCAGCTGGGTGATAGTGGCGGTTTGCGCGATACCGCTCTGGTCGACGAACGCCTTGTTGCCCTGACCTCCCTGGGTCACGTAAGCGACGTTGATGCTGTCAGTCTGCTTGATGGTGGCTTCGTTGCCGCTACCGTACAGCTGGTTGGTATAGCTCTGGTTGCTGTAGCCCGACTGGTCGAGGTTGATCGCGTTACCGGTGCCCTGGCTATTGCCGTAGGCATAGTTATCGGTGCCGCGCTGGTCAGCGATCAGGATGTTGTCGGTACCGTTCTGCTCGAAGTACAGCTCGTTGTTGCTGTCGGCCTGCTTGGTCTGCATCTGGTTGCCGGTACCTTTCTGGTTCAGCGTGGCCACATGGTTTTCACCGTTCTGGGTCAGGTTCACGCCGTTGCCGTTGCCGTTCTGGTTGATGGTGGCGGTCTGGTTGGTACCGAACTGGCCACCCATCTTGGCGCCTTTCCAGTTGCTGGCGGTGATGGTGTTGCCATTGCCCTTGGTGTTGATGGTCAGGTTGAGGTTCTCACCATTCTGGTAGGTGTAGTGCAGGTTGTTGTTGCCGGTCTGGGTAATGGTGGTGTTCGAATTGTTGGTCTCGAACTGGTCCGACCAGCTGGCGTTG
Source organism: Pseudomonas sp. DCB_BI (assembly GCF_026240995.1). Lineage (NCBI taxonomy): Bacteria > Pseudomonadati > Pseudomonadota > Gammaproteobacteria > Pseudomonadales > Pseudomonadaceae > Pseudomonas > Pseudomonas sp. DCB_BI. The sequence continues at coordinate 106,953 of NZ_JAPFCG010000005.1, forward strand.
GCGCGGCCTTGTTGCGAAAGGCTGACCTTGTTGTCGGTACCGAAGCTCTGGTCGATGTAGCCCTCGTTGAGCTGCCCTGATTGGATGACCGAGGCCTGGCTGCCAAGCTGGTTGTCCTGCCACACTTCGACCGAGTTGCCAGTCCCGTACTGGCCAATACCGATGGTGCCGCCGGTGCCGTCGCGCTGGTCGCCGTAGGCCCAGTTTTCGCGGCCATCCTGGTACACCTGGATATCGCCATCGATGTAGTTGAGGTGCTCTGCCGCCGCGTAGTTGTCCTGGCCGGTCTGGTTGACGGTGCTGCGGTTATTGGTACCGCCGAATGTCTGCTCGACGAAGGCTTCGTTACGTTGGCCGGATTGCCAGGTGGTGGCTTTGCTGCCTTCCTGGCTGTCCTGCCACACGGTCGAGCGGTTCTCGGCGCCTTGCTGGGTTTGCAGGGCCTCGTTGCTGGTGCCCAACGACTGGCTGGCGAAGGCATCGTTGTAGTTACCGCTGGCCTGCTGGGTTATCTGGCTGCCGTTTTCGAACAGCTGCTCGGCGTACCCAGCGTTGTACGAGCCATTGGCACTTTGCTGGATGTCGCTGGTGCTCTCGGATTGCACCGCGAGGTGGTTATGGCCTTTACCTGTCTGGTTCTGGGTGGCTGAAGCAAAGGGGGCAGCGGTCTGGCTGACCTCGGCGATGTTTTCCTTGCCGTCCTGGGTCTGTGACGAGGTGCTGTCAGCAGCCATGGCCTGGCCTGCCAAGGCCAGGACGATAGCGGCACTTAAGGGAGCGAGCTTGTACATGGTGGTGCCTCCAGGTCTATCGGAATTGGGTGATCTGAACATGCTGGCCATTGCCGGCCTGGGTCACGGAGCTGTTGAGGCCCGAGCCGGACTGCACGATGCTGGCGCTGTTGTCGTTGCCGATCTGCTCGATGGCAGCGCTGTTGCTGCTGCCGCTCTGGCGGATCGACGCGCTGTTGCCATTGCCCTGCTGGCTGATGCTGGCCATCAGGTCACTACCTTCTTGCAGGATGTAGGCTTCCTGCGCACCGCCGGCCTGGACGATACGGCCCAGCAAGGCTTGGCCGTTCTGGTCGAGGGCGGCGCGGTTGCCCGATCCTTGCTGCTCGATCACCGCGGCCTGGCCAGCGCCGACCGGCAGCAGGCGGATGATCAGCGGTTCGCCGAGGTCGTTGCCGGGTGCAAGGTCGGCATTGTCCATCAGGTCGTCGGCCCAACTGGCCTGGCCCACCAGGGCCAGGCTGAGCAGCACTGGATACAAGCGTTTCATCGCGTTACCCCGCCGTTACTGCACGACCACGTTGACGGTGCGGGTGGTCCCCGTGCTGGTGGTGATGGTCGCCGTCGGCGCGGCGGTCGGGATTATCGTGGTGCTGTTACTGACCGCCAGGCGCCAGCGGCCGGTGACCGGGACGGTGGTGGTGCCCAGGGTCTGCACGCCGGTGGTGGTGGTGACCCGCACGGTGACGACGTTGCCGGTAGTCACCGATGAGGTGCCACTGATGTCCCAGTTGTAACGGTTGTTGGAGCGCGCCGTGACCGTGGCTGCCGTGACTGTGAAGGTTTCCGCGGCAGGCCGTGGCGACACGTTGACGGTGACCGTACCCGGCGTCGACAGCGCGCCGAGCGAGTCGCGTACCTGGTAGGTAAACGTGGTGCTGAAGGCAGTGGTCACGGTGGCTGGAGGGGTGTAGGTCACGGTGGCGCCGTCGGTACTGACCGTGCCACGGCCGGCGGCTGGCTGGGTTACGGCCGCCACGGCCAACGGCAGGTTGCCTTCCGGGTCGGTATCGTTGGCCAGCACATTGATGGTCAGTGGTACGCCCAGGGTAGCGACGGTCTCCGGGTTGGCGGTGGGTGCCTGGTTAGGCGCAACGTTGATGGTGACCGTGGCCGGTGTCGACTTCAGGCCTTTGGCATCCATCGCCTGGTAGCTGAAGGTGGCTACCAGCGGTTGCGTGGCGCCGGGTGGCGGTGTGTAGGTGATCGATGTGGTGCCGTTGAGCACCACCCCGCCCAGGCCAGTGCCTGGTTGGGTGAGGTCGCTGATGGTCAACGGTACGTTACCGTCCGGGTCGCTGTCGTTCTGCAGCAGGTTCAGGGTAATCGGTACTCCGACACTGGTGCTGCCGATATCGGCCTGGGCCAGCGGTGGCTGGTTGGCAGCCTCGACCGGTGCGTTGCCGACCACGATCACCGGCTCGACATCGCTACCGCCGCGTGCGGACTTGACTGTGACGGTGGCCGGTGGCTGCGCCACGTCGTTGACGGTCAGGCTTTGCAGCGTGCCCGACTTGGACATGCGGCCATAGCCTTGGGCAAGCAGGTCCGGGATCGCCACTTCATCGCTGGAACTGGCCTCGATCAGCAGGCGCTTGTTGGCCCAGTCGTAGCGTGCGGTGCTGACCTTGACCACGTCGGTGAGCTTGCTCGACAGCGCGGTCGGCTGGGTGCCGCCCGCCGTGTTGCTGGCGGTGACCACAACCACCGTTGGCGGTGCGTCGGTACTGGGTTGCTGGTGGAAGAACAGCCCGTTGTTGTCGGCGGTGAGGGTGAACTGGCAGGGCGAAGGTGGGGTGCCGACCAAGGCGATACCGTTGCGCATGCACAGGCTGGCCTCTTTGGGGGCCTTGGCGAACACTTCGGTACGCGTACCGGTTGCGTTGCGCGAGTAGGTGGCACGTTCCAGGGATACCGGCGTTTGCGCGCGCTGGTCCAGCACTTTGCCCGAGACTGTGAACAGTGCTGTCTCGATCCGCCCGGGAGGGCCGTCGATGCGGATGAAGTTGGTGTTGAACGGGCTGCCGACCACGGCTTCAGGGCGGTTCGGGTCACCGATGAAGGTTTCGCTGGCACCAGTGTCGGGGTTGACTTCGGTGTAGGGCCCGCCCACGCCGCGCAGCCATGGCCCCAGGGCGCCGTTGAGGGCCCCGGTGAAGTTGCCGGGAGCGCCGATGCCGACGTCGCGGGTGATGTTGATCGCACGCCGCCCGGGCGTGGCGACGTTGACCGTCTCCACACCATAGGGGTGGGTGATCGTGTAGACGCCTGCAGTCGGTACCGAGACCCGGATCCGTATGCGCGCGAAGCTCTGTTGGTCGCCGTCTACCGGGTTTTCGGCGGCGAAGGCCGCTTCCAGGCCGGCGACGTAGGCATCGAGCTCGTAGCCACTGTTGCCGACGGCGGGGATGGTAGCTTCGGCCAGGAACCAGAACATCTCCGGCGGCCAGTTGTCGGGGAACACCAGGGGCAGCGCGTCATCGTAGATGCCGGGTTCGGGCAGCAGGGTGCACATGTAGGACGGGGCAGCCGGGGTGCCCGGCACCCGGGTGCTGGTGGCGCGTGACTGGCACAGCTCCAAGGACTGGTCCAGGCCGTCCTTGTACCACATCGGGTAGCCACCGGTGGCGAAGGTGTAGGGCCCCGGGTCGACATCAGACAGCGCGGCAAACGCGGCGCTGGTAACGGTGAGGGAGAAACCGGCGGCCAACAGCGCACGGCGCGACCAAGTGTTCATGCTGCCTCCTTGAAGGCTGAGCCTTTGTCTGTTCATGGCACCAGCACCACGTCTTCGGTGTCGCTACCACCGTTGGCGCTGGTGACTTGCACCTTGGCCGGCGGAATGGGCGAGAGGGTCGTGCTCAACGTCTTCACTGCGCCGCTGCCGCCCAGGTTGCCGATCAACGTGCCGTTGCCGGTATGAGCGGTGAGGACCGGTGGGGTGGTTTCGTCACTGGTGCTGGCGACCAGGGTCAGTTCGCCGGTGGACAGGCGGTACTGGGCCTGGGTGATGGTGACCAGGTCGGTCAGCGGCAGGTTGCTCGTGGTCAGGCTGCTGGTGGGGATGGCCACGCTGTTGTCGGCAGTCAGCGTGACGAGGGTGCCAGCGGCGGGGTTAAGCGCCGACTGGGCGTACCAGGCGCCGGTCCCGTTGGCCTCGGTGAGGTTGAGGTTGGGTGTCTGGCTGGTCAGGGTGACGCTGGCGGGCGGCGGCGGGGCCATCACGAAGATATCCTGCTGGGCGCGCAGGTCGCCGTCCTCGCTGTGCCGTGAATACGTACTGCGCTGTGGCATCAGCGGGGTCGGCAGGGCGACGGTCGAGAGCTTGCCCGAGATCGAGAACAGCTCGGTGCGCAGGTCGATGCCACCCGGGCCTTCGATGCGTACATAGTTGGTGTTGAACGGGCTGCCTGTGACCCTTTCTTCCAGGTTCGGGTCTCCAATGAAGCGCTCGCTGCCTTCGGTGTAGGGGCCATTGACACTGCGCAGGAACGGCCCGACGTCACCCTTGAGGGCGCCGGTGAAGTCGCCGGCGCCGGCGATGCCGATGTCGCGGGTCATGTTGATTGCCCGGCGTCCGGCGGCGGGAACGTCAAATACCTCGACGCCGTACGGGTGGGTGATGACGTAGGTACCGGCGGTCGGCACATCTACCCGGATGCGTACCCGGGCGAAGCTGACCTGGTCGCCTTCGACCGGTTCCTCGGCGGCAAATGCCGCTTCGATCGCCGTGCCATAGCTGAGGTCGATACCGCGGGTGGCATCGACAATGGCGGCGTCGGCAGTGAACCAGAACGCTTCGTCCGGGAAGTTGGTGGGGAACACGATGGGTTGGGTATCGTCGAACACGCCGGGGGTGGGCAACAGTGTGCACATGTACGACGGGGCGCCGGGTGCGCCGGCTACACGTGAGCTGACCGCTTTGGTCAGGCACAGGTCGAGGGTACGACCGTGACTGTCCTGGTACCAGGCGGGAAAGCCACCGTTGGCGGGGACATAGGCGCCTGGATCGACAGCATTCAAGGCAGCCTGCGCCGGGAGCTGGAGCATGCCGGCGAAAATCGCCACTGCCAGCGGGTGGGGTATCGGTCGGTGCATGAGTCAATTCCTCCTGCAAACGGGCCCATGGACTTGGGGCGTCTGGGAGGTAGTCGGCAAGAGCTGTGCCAAAACCTGATAATTGCGTTGCAGGCCTTGTAGAACGGGGCGTGCGGTTTTTCGGCAGGGCTGCCGCCCGCGTGTTGCCGGTGGGCAGCGTTCCCCAAGGTTGGGGGATTGGGGCAGCCATTTCCAACCCGGTCAGGGCCAGGGCGCCTGCAAGGCTTCATCGCTTGGGCAGGCAGTGGCAGGCTGCTCCCACACCGTGGAGCAGCCTTACCGACAGTCAGACATGGCCGCTGCTGTTGACGATGCGCAGGCACAGCGCTTCGTACGGGTCCAGGTTCACCATCAGCCGGCCATCTTCGGTCAGGTCGCCCTCGACCGTCTCGTTGATCATGTCCACCACCGGGCCCGGCGTGAATCCGGTCAGATGCAGCTCCTCGGCGATCACGTCCTGGCCAAAGTTCAGGGCGCTGATCTGGATGCCGCGCCCCGCCGGCAGCTCATGCACCATGACCAGCAAACCTGGGCTGCTCACGTCGGGCACCAGTACCTGGCGGCTGGTGGCGATGCCATAGGCCTGGCGTACCGCGAGCAGCTTCTTGACCTTGCTGGCGAACGAATCGGCGTGCTCCAGCTGGTTATCGAGGCTGCCATACAGCGCCCGGGCGCGGGGCATGCCGCGCACCGATGTCTCGGCCTGCGGGTCCAGCCCGGCCAGGTCGTAGCCACCGCGGTGAATCCAGCGGGTATCGCCGTCCAGCATGCGCTCGGCCACGGCTTCGGCCGGCAAGGGCAGGGCGCCGACCATGTCCCAGCCAGACAGCGCGACCACCCCGGGCTGCATGGCGTTGTACATGACCAGCAGCAGGTGCACCTTCTGGATCAGCTCGATGTCCGCTGCGCCAATCTGTTCCAGGTCGCGAATACCCAATGCCGCCGCAACCAGGCTGGCGGTGGTGCAGGCGATGCCGTTGGTGACGAAGCGCAGGTTGTACGGAGCATGCTCGCCCGACAGCCGTTCGTAGATTTCTTCGCGGATATGTTCCCGCAGAATGCTGCCTGGCAGGGTCTGGCCCTTGTACAGGTACATGTCGTGAGCATGCAGGGTCCAGAAATGCACCAGCTCCACGGTCAGCTCGTCGTGGTTCTGCAGGGCATGGATCAGCGAGGCCGGGTCAATGCCGAAGGCGTGCATTTCCTTGAGCATCAGGCGCAGGAACTCGGTGTCGCCGGTCAGCAATGCATGCTGGTAGGCCGGCCGGGTGATGAAGTCGTAGGACAGGTCGGCACCGCCCTTGGACATCTGGGCGATGTCGTCGAGGGTCAGGTTCAGCTCCTGGAAACTGAAGCCACCGGCCTTGCGGATCATGCCGCCGAGCAACTGGTTGCCGACGATCGACAGCGGGTGGCTTTCCGACCAGGCGGTACCGCTGGCGCGGGTTTCCACGCCGAGAAAGCCGTTGGCGTCCAGGCGCAGGCCGCGTGCGCCCAGGCAGTCCAGCGCGTGCAGGGCGTCGCCAATGATCATCTGCTGGGCGGCAAAGGTCGGGTCCAGCCAGTTCAGCGATGGCTGGCCTTCCTTGAAGTAGTGCAGGTACACCCAGCGCCGGGTCTTGCCGTCGACACCGGTGATGGGCGGTGTGGCGCTCCAGTCGGTTTCCTTCACCCCAGGCTCGAAGAAAATCACCCGCTGCAGTTGGCCGACGATGTAATGGCGGGCCTTGAGTTCGTCGCACTGGGCGGGCAGCAGGTTGACGGCATCACGGCCTCCCGGCACCTCCGGCAGCAGCGGCCAGTCTTCCTCGCGAATTTCGACCATGTGGTACAGCCCCGGGTAAGGCGCGTGGGCCATCTCGGCCAGGCGGAAGTCGGCGCCTTTGCCGGTGTGTGAGGGGATCAGGTCGTCGATGGTCACGGCATTGTGCGCGGCGGCCATGCGGCTCATCTGGATCAGCTCCGGCTCGCTGCCGTAAAGCGGGTCGATGTCGAAGCTGATACGGTCGAAGTTGCCGTCCACGCTGGGGGTAAGCTCGCGGCCGCGAATGCCGCCGGACAGCTTGATCGGGCCGGTGTGCAGGCCCTGCACGCCGATTTCCGACAGGCGCTTCCACAGTGCTTCGTGGGCCAGGGCGCCAAGGACTGAGCAGCCCTCAGGGGCGATGATGGCGTCGGGGTAGACGGTGAGCCAGACGGAGGCGATTTCCGTGGCTCGGCGGGGCTGGGCTTCGGCATAGGGTTGTTGCCACAGTCGCGACTGGCCTGAGTACAGGCTGGCCCGGTCCTGGGAGGCCTTGAGCATGGCGCGGTCTTCGAGCCATTTGACGTACGACGGGTCGGGCTGGGTCATTTCGCGTCCTCTTTGCGTGTCGGCACCGGCTCAGGTTATGACGGCGTCGCGGCCTGAACGTTCGGCCCGCGCAGAAACCAGCACCGGTCAAGGCTTGCGAATGGGGCTGCGGGCCGCTTCGCGCAGGCTCTCCAGCAAATCCAGCACTGCCCCTTCGATATGCGGTTCATCACGCCAGCACATACCGATCGAGCCTTCGGCCTCGAGCTCGAAATCCAGCTGGCGCAACAACCCGCGCCCATGGAAATGCTCGGCCACCCGCCCGGACGCCACCGACAGCATGTCGCTGTTCTGCATCAACCACAAATTGGCCATCAGCGACGACGATTCGATGCGGCACGGCAACGGCTTGCGCCCGGCGTTGCTCAGGGCCGTGTCCAGTCGGTTGCGGATCGGCGTGGCAGGCGGCCACAACAGCCAATCGTACTCATACAGGTCATCCCAGCTCAGGCCCTTGCGCGCGGCCAGCGGGTGATCGGGGCGGGCGACTACCTGCATGGGTTCGCGAAACAGCATCTCGCTATGCAGGGCCTGGCTGGGCTGGTAGTTGTCGACCCGCCCGACCACCACATCCAGTTGGCCCAGTTGCAGGCGTTCGAGCAGCACGTTCATCGTGCTTTCCTGCAGCGATACCTGCGCTTTCGGGTGTTTTTCCAGGAAGTACAGGATGGCGTCAGGCACCAGGCTTGGCGCCGAAGCCGGTGAGGTGCCTATCGCCACGTTGGGTGCGCTGCCTTCGCGCAAGGCATCCAGATTGCTTTGTGCGCGCTCCATCTCGCTGAGTATGCGCCGCGCATGGTTGACCAGCAGGGTACCTTCGGCGGTCGGCCGCAGGCCCCGCGCATGGCGCTCGAACAGTAGGGCGCCGGCATCTTCCTCCAACTCCTTGAGGAACTTCGACAGCCCAGGCTGGGTGGTGTAGGCCTGCCGAGCGGTGTCGCTGAGGTTACCGGTTTCGGCCAGTGTCACCAGCAGTTGCAGGTGCCTTGGGCGCAGGCGGCGGGTCCAGTGCATGGCGTGCCTCTCATCATCTTTTTGGTATGGATGCATATGAAAATATCATTTTTTTTGTATGCCTGGCGGGCGTTTAATCGATCGCACAACGGGGCGCTGCCACTGCCAATCGCCCCTTCCCAGCCCACCGAAGGTGAAGCGATGAATAACAACGACAACATCGGCACGGCCCGCGCCGACTTCTATCAACGCATCGACAGCCAGGCGCTGTTCCCCCTGTGGGAACAGCTGCACAACCTGGTACCGCCGCAGCCCACCACCACCTGCGTGCCGGCGCTGTGGCGCTTCAGTGAAGTGCGCCCGTACCTGATGGAGGCCGGTCAGCTGATCAGCGCCGAAGAGGCGGTGCGCCGGGTGCTGGTGCTGGAAAACCCGGGTATTCGCGGCCAGGCCTCGATCACCCCCAGCCTGTATGCCGGGCTGCAGCTGATCCTGCCGGGCGAGATTGCCCCCAGCCACCGCCACAGCCAGTCGGCGCTGCGTTTCGTGGTCGAAGGCAAGGGCGCCTACACCGCAGTGGACGGCGAGCGCACCACCATGCACCCGGGCGACTTCATCATCACCCCGTCCTGGACCTGGCATGACCACGGCAACCCCAGCGAAACCGAAGGCGGCGAGCCGGTGATCTGGCTCGACGGCCTGGACATCCCCACCGTGCGCTTCTATGGCGCCGGTTTCGCCGAGAACTACCCGCAGGCCGTGCAGCCGGTCAGTCGCCCGGACGGCAACAGCCTGGCCCGCTACGGCGCCAACATGCTGCCGCTGCGCCATGAGGTGCAGGGCGCTACCTCACCGATTTTCAGCTACCCGTATACGCGTACCCGCGAAGCGCTGGCCACGCTCGAGCAGCAGGGCGAGGTGGATGCCTGGGATGGCGTGAAGCTGCGGTATGTCAACCCGGCCACTGGCGGCTGGGCCATGCCCACCATCGGTACCTGCATGCAGCTGCTGCCACGCGGGTTCGTCGGCAAGACTGCCCGCTGCACCGATGCCACCGTGTACTCGGTGGTCGAGGGACGGGGGCGCGCCATCATCGGTGGGCAGACCTTCCATTTCGAGCCCAAGGACACCTTCGTCGTGCCGAGCTGGGTAACGCTGAGCCTGCAGGCGGACGACGCGTGTGTGCTGTTCAGCTATTCCGATCGGCCGGTGCAGGAAGCCCTCGGGCTGCTGCGCGAAGCCCGCGAACATCATTGATCCAAGGAGCCCTGCCATGACTTACCTGTTTGCACCTGCCGCCACCACCAGCCTGCCGATCGCCGGCAGCGACCAGCGCTTTCCTGTACGCCGCGTTTACTGCGTGGGCCGCAACTACGCTGCCCACGCTCGTGAAATGGGCTTTGACCCGGACCGCGAGCCGCCGTTCTTCTTCTGCAAGCCGGCCGATGCCGTGGTACCCACGGCCGACGGCCAGACCCTGGAGCTGCCATACCCGGCACAAACCAGCAATTACCACTACGAAATCGAACTGGTCGCAGCCATCGGTAAAGGCGGGCGCGACATCGCGCCCGAGCAAGCCAACGAACACGTGTTCGGTTATGCAGTGGGCCTGGACATGACCCGCCGCGACCTGCAGATGAAGATGCGCGAAATGGGCCGCCCATGGGAGATCGGCAAGGCATTCGACGCCTCAGCACCCATCGGGCCGCTTCACCCGGCCAGCCAGGTTGGCCATCCGGCGCAGGCCGGCATCTGGCTGCAGGTCGAAGGCCAGGACCGCCAGCGTAGCGACATCGACAAGCTGATCTGGTCGGTGCCGGAAACCATCGCCTACCTGTCGCGCTTCTTCGAGCTGCAGCCGGGTGATCTGATCATGACCGGTACCCCCGAAGGCGTGGGCCCGGTGATCGCTGGCGAGCTGATGGTGGGTGGCGTCGAAGGCCTGGGCGAAATCTGCGTTCGCGTCGTCTGATTGCCGTGGGCCAGCGCAGCTGGCCTTTCATCCCGGTTCAACACGTGGCCTGCGCCTGGCGCCGGCCCGGAGGTTTCGCTCATGTCTTCCACCGATAAAAACAACACCGTGGATGTACAAGCCTTCATCGATAGCCAGCCGGTGACGCGCTTTCAGTGGCGGGTCTTGCTGCTGTGTTTTCTGGTCACCGCCATCGATGGCCTGGACACGGCCGCCATCGGCTTCATTGCCCCGGCGCTGCGCGAACACTGGCAAATCGGCGCCCCCGAGCTTGGGCCTGTGCTGGGTGCAGCACTGGTCGGGCTGATGCTGGGAGCGTTCATGGCCGGGCCTTTGGCCGACCGCTTTGGCCGCAAGCGCGTGCTGTTGCTGTCGGTGGCCTGCTTCGGCGTCTTCAGCCTGGCTGCCGCATTCGCCCAGGACCTGCACAGCCTTGCACTGTTGCGCCTGCTTACCGGGCTGGGCCTGGGCGGGGCGATGCCCAACGCCATTACCCTGACCTCCGAATACTGCCCGCAACGCCGACGCTCTTTGATGGTGACCGGCATGTTCTGCGGCTTCACCCTCGGCTCAGCCCTGGGCGGGGTGGTCGCTGCGCAGTTGTTACCAGTCTTCGGCTGGCGCAGTGTGCTGGCCCTGGGAGGGGTGCTGCCGCTGGCGTTGCTGCCGGTATTGTGGTTTGCGCTGCCCGAGTCCGTGCGTTTTCTGGCGCGCCGTAATCCGGCCGATAGCAAGGCGCTTGCCATTGTGCGGCGCATTGGTGTGTTGCCCGTGGGCTGCCAGGGCCTGCGCATCGATGACGCGGTAGAAGGCCATTCGCCGGTGCGGCAGATTCTTGCCGCGCCGTTGCGCCGCGGCACCCTGGCGCTTTGGCTGGCGTTTTTCATGAGCCTGCTGATCATCTACGGCATGACCAACTGGCTGCCGTTGCTGGTGCGTGACACCGGCCTGAGCCTGAGCCAGGCGGCGCTGATCAGCGCGCTGTTCCAGGTCGGTGGCACCGTTGGCGCATTGTGCCTGGGGGCGGCCATGGACCGCTTCGAGCCACATAACGTGCTGATGCTGGCCTTGCTCGGCGGAGCGGCGTGCCTGTTCGCCATTGGTCAGTGCCATGGCGACTACGTACTGCTGGGGCTGAGCGTGGCCGGCATGGGCTTTTGCATCAGCGGTTCGCAGGTCGGTGCCAATGCCCTGGCTGCAGCCTTCTACCCCACCAGCAGCCGCGCCACGGGTGTGAGCTGGGCACACGGGGTAGGGCGAATCGGCTCGGTGTGCGGCACATTCGGCGGTGCATTGCTGATGGATGCCGGGCTGTCCTTCGAGCTGCTGTTCAGCGTGCTCATGCTGCCTGCGGTACTGGCCGCTGCAGCGATCTTCCTGAAGGGCGTGCGACCTGCCCCTGCGTTGCACGCCAACACCCACCTCATGCCCTGAACCCGCAGGAATACTGCCATGCATCTCTACAGCTTTTTCAACAGTTCCACCTCGTACCGTGTGCGCATTGCCCTGGCCCTGAAAGGCCTGGAAGTGGCTTACCACGGCGTCAACCTGCGTGCCGGAGAACAACGCCAGGCGCCGCACCGTGCGCTCAGCCCCCTGGGTGGCGTGCCGGTGCTGGTGGATAACGATGGCGTCACCCTGACCCAGTCGCTGGCGATCATCGACTACCTCGACGCGCGCTATCCGCAGGCGCCGTTGCTGCCCGGCGACCCCTTGCTGCGTGCCCGGGTGCTGGAGGTGGCGCAACTGATCGCATCCGACATCCACCCGCTCAACAACCTGCGCGTGCTTGGTTACCTGCAAGGTGTGCTGAACGTAGGGCCTGAGGAAAAGGACCGGTGGTACGCGCACTGGGTGGCCGAGGGGCTTGGCGCTCTCGAAGCCCTCCTGCAACGCCATGGCCAAGGCCCCTACTGCTTCGGTGCACAGCCGACCCTGGCCGACTGCTGCCTGGTGCCGCAAGTGGCGAACGCTGAACGCATGGGCTGTGACCTGCACGCTTACCCGCGAGTGATGGCGGTATACGACCACTGCCAGGCGCAACCAGCCTTCCAGCGTGCTGCGCCCGGCCGCCAAGCTGATTTCAGCCAATAAGAACCGCAGCCTGTACGGAGACCCCAACCATGACTGCCCAACAACAAAAAATCATCATCGTCGGCGGGGGCATCGGTGGCCTTGCTGCCGCCCAGGCCCTGACTGCCCAAGGTATCCAGGTGCTGCTGCTGGAACAGGCCGAGCACATCGGTGAAATCGGCGCCGGTATCCAGCTGGGCCCTAACGCCTATGCCGCGCTGGATGCGCTGGGCGTCGGTGATGCTGCGCGCAATCGCTCGGTGTTTACCGACCACCTGATCATGATGGACGCCATCGATGCCCATGAGGTGGGGCGGGTTGAAGTCGGCGAGCGTTTTCGCCAGCGTTTCGGCAACCCGTATGGTGTGATTCATCGTGCCGACATTCACCTGTCGATCCTTGAAGCCGTGCAGCAGAACCCGCTGATCCGTTTCCAAACCTCGACGCTTATCGTTGGCATGGAGATGGACGACCATGGTGTGACCCTGACTGACAGCAAGGGCAACCGCTACCAGGCCGACGCGGTGATTGGCTGTGACGGGGTAAAGTCAGTGATCCGCGAACGCATGGTTGGCGACCCGGCGAGGGTCACCGGGCATGTGGTGTACCGCGCCGTGGTGGATGTGCAGAACATGCCCGAAGATCTGCGCGTCAACGCGCCAATGCTGTGGGCCGGCCCGCGCTGCCACCTGGTGCACTACCCACTGCGCGGCGGCCAGCAGTACAACCTCGTGGTCACTTTCCATAGCCGTAACGAGGAGCAGTGGGGTGTGACCGACGGCAGCAAGGAAGAGGTACTGTCCTATTTCGAGGGCATTCACCCGCGGCCCCGGCAGATGCTCGACCGGCCAACCTCCTGGCGCCGCTGGGCCACCGCCGACCGCGACCCGGTGGAGCAGTGGGGAGAAGGGCGGGCGACCCTGCTGGGCGATGCTGCTCACCCGATGACCCAGTACCTGGCCCAGGGCGCGTGCATGGCGTTGGAGGACGCCGTGGTGCTAGGGGAGGCGGTGAAGGCCTGTGAGCATGACTTGCAGGCGGCGTTCCGCCTGTACGAATCGATCCGCATCCCCCGTACCGCACGGGTGCTGTGGTCGGCGCGGGAAATGGGGCGGCTTTACCATGCCAAGGGTGTCGAGCGGCTGGTGCGCAACCAGCTGTGGGCAGGCCGTTCGCAGGAGCAGTTCTACGATGCCGTGCAGTGGTTGTATGGCTGGAACATCGATACCTGCCTGAAACGCTGATGACAGGCCCGGCAGGCTCAGCGCCGGGCCGACAACTGCTGCGGTGCCAGAAACGCATCATGGAAGTAATTGCGCACCGCTTGCATCGCCGGGCTGAACGCCCGTTCCCGGTGCCAGGCCAAGCCCACGCTCATCGGCGTCACCGGGTCGCTGATGGTCACTGTCTCGATGCGTTTGCCCTCCAGCGACCACGGGCGGTGCACCAGGTCTGAAAGGATCGCCACGCCACTGCCGTTGGCCACCATGCTGCGCACGGCTTCCACCGAACTGGTCCGCACCCGCACGCTCGGCCGCTGCCCGGCCTGTTCCCAGTAACGCATGGCACTTTGCTCGGCCTCATCCACGGTCAACAGGATGAACGGTTCGCCTGCCACATCGGCCAGGCTCACCGCTGAGCGCTCGCACAGGGGATGATGCCCGGGCAGCCACAGCCGGCGCTCGGAGTTGAACAGTGTTTCCGAAACGATGTCCGGGTGGGTGAGATTGGCGGTGAGCACCACAGCCATGTCGAACCGCCCCTCCAGCAGCCCTTGTTCGATGGCACTGCGCTCCTGCTCGTACAGCTCCAGGGTCACATCCGGGTGCCAGTGTTCCAGGCGCTGCAAGTGGTGCGGCAGGAAGTAGCCGATCACCGTATAGCTGGCCGCCAGGCGCAGCAGGCCACTGGCGCGCACGTCTGGTAGCGGGCTGTTGAGGGCATCGTCGACGCTGCGCAGGATGACATAGGCGCGGTTCAGGAAATGCCGGCCAGCCTCGGTCAGGCTCATGCCTTGGGGCGAGCGTTGGAACAGCAGCACGCCGAGCATCGCTTCGAGCTCTTTGATGGCCGTGGTGACCGCCGACTGGGAGATGTTGAGGTGGATCGCCGCCTGGGAAATCTGGCCAATTTCGGCGGTGGCGACGAAGTAGCGTACCTGGCGCAGGGTCAACGACACAGTGAACTCCGGGGGTATCTGTTTTTCAGAAGGAACCCTATCTGTTTATAGATCTTCCCAAGGGGGTGCGGAGAATCTAACGTGGCTTGCATGCAGTCACAAGTGCCAGGAGACGCCGTCATGCAAGCAGTAGACTTCAACTCGGACATGGGCGAGGGCTTTGGCCCTTGGACCATTGGCGATGGCGTCGACCATGAGCTGATGGGTTACATCAGCAGCGCCAACATCGCCACCGGTTTCCATGCCGGCGACCCCGGCACCATGCGCCGCACTGTCGAGCGTGCCAAGGCACTGGGCGTTGCCGTGGGTGCCCACCCGGGCTTTCGTGACCTGGTCGGCTTTGGCCGCCGGCACATCAATGCGCCAGCACAGGAACTGGTCGACGACGTGCTCTACCAACTGGGCGCGCTGCGCGAAATAGCCCGTGCCCAAGGCGTGCGCCTGCAGCACATCAAACCGCACGGGGCGCTGTACATGCACCTGGCGCGTGACGAAGAAGCCGCTCGCTTGCTGGTGGAAAACCTACGGGCGATCGAGCCGGAACTGCTGCTGTTCTGCATGCCAGGCTCGGTGATCTGCCGCATTGCCCAGGCCCTCGGCCAACCGGTGGTTCGCGAGTTCTACGCCGACCGCGAGTACGACCTGAGCGGCTCGATCGTGTTCACCCGCAACGTGCGGGGCTACCAGCCACAAGCGGTTGCCGAGCGTGTTCTGCGCGCTTGCCGGCAAGGCGTGGTGCGCACTGTCGAAGGCCAGGACCTGGCCATCGAATTCGACTCCATCTGCCTGCACAGTGACACCCCCGGGGCGCTCGACTTGGTCGAGGCCACGCGCAAGGCACTGGACACGGCCGGTATCGCGGTACGTGCGCCACGTTGAGTGAGGCATCCGGCCAATTGAGCCCGGAGCCTGTGTATGTTGTTTTTGCCTGCCTTTCTATAAAGATTCCAAGAAAAGGAACAGTCATGGCCGAATCGCTTGCTACCACCCCGATCCGCTACAGCTTCGGCGCCGACGAGCATCTGTTTGCCGAGGTCAGCGAAAGCATGTCGCTGGAAGCCTTTTTCAAGGGCATGGCCGTCACCCGCGCGGTAGAACGCCTGGCGCTGGAGGGTGTACTGGACGTGTGCCTGGCCAACGCGTCGTTCCAGATTCGTTTCGACCCCGACCGCATTGCCCCTGAAACCCTGCTCGAAGCCGTGCGCGGCGCCGAAGCGCAGGCGGTGGCCGAACGTTCGTTGCACACGCGGATCATCGAGATTCCGGTGCTGTACAACGACCCCTGGACCCATGAAACGCTGATGCGTTTTCGTGATCGCCACCAAGACCCGGCCAGTACCGACCTGGAGTATGCCGCACGCATCAATGGCCTGGCCGATGTCGACGCATTCATTGCCGCGCACAGCGGTGCGCCGTGGTTCGTGTCGATGGTCGGCTTCGTCGCCGGGCTGCCGTTCATGTTCCAGATGGTCGAGCGCCAGCGCCAGTTGCAGGTGCCCAAGTACCTGCGACCGCGTACCGACACGCCCAAGCTCACCCTCGGCCATGGCGGTTGCTTCGGCTGCATCTACTCGGTGCGCGGGGCTGGCGGCTACCAGATGTTCGGCGTAACCCCGGCACCCATCTACGATCCGCAGCAGACCTTGAACTACCTCAAGGAGCACATGGTGTTCTTCCGCCCCGGTGACATCGTGCAGTTCAAACCCATTGACCGCCGTGCCTATGACCAGGCGGTGGCGGATGTGGAGGAGGGCCGTTTCGACCTGCGCATTCGTCCCGTGGAGTTTTCCCTGGACGCCTTTCTCGCCGACCCGGTCGGCTACCCGAAATCGCTGCAGGAGGTGCTGGCATGATCAAGGTACTCAAACCGGGCCTGGCGACTTCCGTGCAGGACCTTGGCCGCGAAGGTTACTACCACCTGGGCATACCGCCCTCCGGTGCCCTCGACCAGTACGCCCTGAGCGCCGCCAACCACCTGGTGGGCAACCCGGCGGGCGCCGCGGGGTTGGAGTGTGCGCTGGTGGGGCCGGAACTGGAGTTCCAGCAGGATACGCTGGTGGCGGTGTGCGGTGCACAGATGCCGGTGCTGCTGGATGGCCGCGAGCAGCGCCCGGACACGGCGTTTGCCGTGCGCGCCGGGCAAGTGCTGCGTTTCGGCTTCCCCACGGCAGGCGCCCGGGCTTACCTGGCAGTGGCTGGCGGTATTGCTGTGCCGGAGGTGCTGGGTAGCCGTTCGACCTATGCGCTGGGGGCCTTGGGTGGCTTTCAGGGCCGCAAGTTGATGGCCGGTGACCTGTTGCCGGTCGGGGTGCCCAGCGGCAAGAGCCGGGCTGGCGCAAGCCTGCCGATGGCGCTGCGCCAGGCCTTGGGCGGTGAGGTGGTGTTACGGGTGGTGCCGGGCTTGTACTTCCACCGCCTGACTGAATCTGCAGCGCAAAGCTTCTTCACCGAGGCGTGGACCGTCGGCTCTGAAGCCGACCGTATCGGCTACCGCTACAAGGGCGGCAGCGCCTTGGGCTTCCAGCCGCGGGAGCAGCCGTTCGGTGCAGGCTCCGACCCATCGAACATTGTGGACAGCTGCTACCCGATTGGCTCGATCCAGGTACCGGCCGGGCTGGAGCCGATCATCCTGCACCGCGATGCCGTGTCGGGTGGTGGCTACGCCATGATTGGAACAGTCATCAGCGCCGATCTGGACCTGATCGGGCAGATGCAACCCAACCAGCAGGCGCGGTTCCTGAAAGTGAGCATGGAGCAGGCGCTGGAGGCGCGACGGTCGTACAAGAAGAAGCTCGGCTGCCTGGCCAGGCTCTTCACCTGACCCTCAGCACAGCGCCTTGCTCGGCTGGCCCCCACGTTGCCTTACGCCGACGGTGTGGGTTTGCTGATTTTTTTTCCGGCCTGAGTGGCCACTTCCAGGGCCTGGCCGTCCCGTTGCTTGCCTTGGCGTGCCAGGCCTTCGAGCTGGGGAATCAGCATGCCCTCCGGCAAGTGTCGCCAGAACCGCCCGGGCATGTGCAGGCGCAAGGCATCGGGGTTCAGGCGGGCAGGGTTGAAAGTGTGGCGATAGTAGGTGCGCCATAGCTCCGCGCCCGGGTCTTCGGCGTTGCGGGCCCAAAGCCGCCAGGTTTCGGGGCAGTGCCGCTGGTAGTCGAACCCGGTACCGTCGAAGCGAATGCCATCCTGTGGCGTGGCGATCAACCAGCGTAACCGCCCCAGGCGGTCAGCAAAGTGCGGGCTGGCACTTTGCAGAATGTCGTGTGCCGGCTCGTGATACGCCACCAGATCAAGCTGTAAATGTTCAACCAGGTCATCAGGCAGCGGCACGAAGCGTACAAAGGCATGCAGGTGATGCGCTTCACGTGTCACCTGCTTGATACGCCGTTGCAGCTCACTGCCCAGGCGGTCGCCAGCCAGCATGGCCGTACGGTCGCCATGGGCCACGCGCCACAGCACTTCGTACAGCAAATTCCAGCGTTGTTCGCCACGGTAGCGCGAGGCCTGCTCCAACTGGCTCAGCAGTGCTGCCGGGACTTTGGCCCGGAAAGGCCCAGGCCCTTCAGGCGGCGCGGCCGGCACGGCCAGCAGGTCCGCCATGGGGCCTTGCGACCAGGTGACTTGCGATGGGTCGATGCCATGCCCCAACAACCCCCGGGCCTGGTCGCGCCAGGTGGCAAACAGGTCGTCGCAATCGAGCGCAATCACCCCCACAACCCCATCTGTACCGGTGCCTGCGGCTCACGCAAGCGCGCCCGCAGCAGGCTGCTGCGCAATTCGGCTTGTGCGGGGCGGTAGTCGCTGGTGACGATGAACGGGCGCGCCTTGTCCAGCACGCAGCGCAACTGAATCAGGTCGTCATAACGGATCCGCCGCTCCCGCCGCAGGGCCACCAGGCGCTGTACGCTGCGCAGACCGATACCCGGGATGCGTGCCAAAAGCGCTGGCTCGGCGCGGTTCACGTCCAGTGGGAAGACTTCACGGTTGGCCAGCGCCCAAGCCAGCTTGGGGTCGATATCCAACGCCAGGTTACCGCTCGGGCCCAGCAGTTCACCGGCCTTGTAGCCATACCCGCGCAGCAGGAAGTCAGCCTGGTACAGCCGATGTTCGCGCAGCAACGGCGGTGCGGCCAGCGGCACGCTGCCCGGGCTGTCGGGGATCGGGCTGAAGGCTGAATAGTACACGCGCTTCAGGCCATAGCCCTGGTACAGCGACTCGGCATTGCGCAGCAAGGTGCTGTCGTCGGTGCTGTCGGCACCGACGATGACCTGAGTGCTTTGCCCCGCCGGGGTAAAGCGTGGCGCCTTGGGCTCGTTGGCCACGGCTTGCTGGCCTTGGTGGATCACACCCATGGCCTGGCGAATGGTGTGCGCCTGTTTCTCGGGTGCCAGTCGCTTGAGGCTGGCGTCGGTCGGCAGTTCGATATTGACGCTGAGCCGATCGGCCAGGCGGCCGGCCTCTTCGATCAGCAGCGGGTCGGCATCGGGGATGGTCTTGAGGTGGATGTAGCCGCGAAAGTTGTGCTCCTCGCGCAGCAGCCGGGCGACGCGGATCAGTTGCTCCATGGTGTAGTCCGCCGAGCGGATGATGCCAGAGCTGAGGAACAGGCCGCTGATGCAGTTGCGCCGGTAGAAGTCCAGGGTCAGACGCACCACTTCCTCGGGGCTGAAGCGTGCGCGCGGCACGTTGCTGGAGCGGCGGTTGACGCAGTACTGGCAGTCGTACAGGCAGAAGTTGGTCAGCAGGACCTTGAGCAGCGATACACAGCGGCCGTCCGGGGTATAGCTGTGACAGATACCCATGCCGTTGGTGGCACCCAGGCCGTCAGCGCCGCGCGAATTGCGCTTGGGCGCACCACTGCTGGCGCAGGAGGCGTCGTACTTGGCTGCGTCGGCAAGAATCCCGAGTTTGGCGATGAGTTGCATGGTGGCTGACCTGCGATACTGAGTATTCATACAGTATTTTGAGATGTGGCCGATTGCAAGTGTTTGCGTCGTCATACCCAACTAAATGCGTCGGCTAAGCTTGTGGCTGAACCACGGACAGCAACGAGGCGCGGGAGAGGTTATGAAGATCACCATCAAGCCAAAACTGGCGATGGCCGGGCTGGCCCTGGCCATCGGCATGCTCAATGCTCAAGCGGCGGAAACCAGGAAGGTCGATGTGCTGCTGGTGGGCGGCGGCATCATGAGCTCTACCTTGGCCGTGTGGCTCAATGAGCTGGAGCCGGGCTGGTCGATGGAAATGGTCGAGCGTCTGGACAAGGTTGCCGAGGAGAGTTCCAACGGCTGGAACAACGCCGGCACCGGCCACTCGGCCCTGGCAGAGTTGAACTACACCCCGGAAAAAGACGGCAAGATCGACATCAGCAAGGCGGTGGAAATCAACGAGTCGTTCCAGGTAACGCGCCAGTTTCTCGCCTGGCAGGTCAAGCAGGGTGTGCTGAAAAATCCGCATTCGTTCATCAATACCACCCCGCACATGAGCTTTGTCTGGGGCGATGACAACATTCGTTTCCTTAAAAAGCGCTACGAGGCGCTGCAAGCCAGCCCGCTGTTCAAGCCCATGCAGTATTCCGAAGACCATGAGCAGATCCGCAAATGGGTACCGCTGATGATGGAAGGCCGCGATCCCAATCAGAAGCTGGCCGTGACCTGGACGCCGATCGGTACCGACGTCAACTTTGGCGAGATCACCCGGCAGTACGTGGGCTACCTGCAGACCCGGCCGAATTTCGACCTCAAGCTGTCGACCGAGGTGCAGGACATCACCCGCAACGACGATGGCTCCTGGCATGTCGAGTACAAGAACCTGAAGGACGGTAGCAAGGCGGCCACCGACGCCAAATTCCTGTTCATTGGCGCTGGTGGTGCGGCATTACCGCTGCTGCAGAAATCGGGGATAGACGAAGCCAAGGACTATGCCGGCTTCCCGGTGGGGGGGTCGTTCCTGGTCACCGACAACCCGGCCATCGCCCAGCGCCACATGGCCAAGGCCTACGGCATAGCCGCCACCGGTGCGCCGCCGATGTCGGTGCCGCACCTGGACACCCGGGTGCTCGACGGCAAGCGCATGATCCTGTTTGGCCCGTTTGCCACCTTTTCGACCAAGTTCCTCAAACAGGGCTCGCTGCTTGACCTGCTCGCCAGCACCAGTGTGCACAACGCCTGGCCGATGGTACGGGTTGGGGTGCGCGAGTTCGACCTGGTGCAGTACCTGATTGGCCAGGTGCTGCAATCCGACAACGACCGTTTCGAGGCGCTGCGCACCTATTTCCCCGCAGCGAAGCAGGAAGACTGGCGGCTGTGGCAGGCCGGCCAGCGGGTGCAGATCATCAAGAAGGATGAGGCCTTGGGTGGTGTGCTCAAGCTCGGTACCGAAGTGGTAACGTCCAGAGACGGCAGCATCGCTGGCTTGCTGGGCGCCTCGCCGGGGGCCTCGACCGCCCCGCCGATCATGCTCGATGTGTTGAACAAGGTGTTCAAGGACAAGGTGGCCTCGCCCGCGTGGCAGGCAAAGATCAAACAGATCATTCCGTCCTACGGCATGCGCCTGAACGAC
Source organism: Pseudomonas sp. DCB_BI (assembly GCF_026240995.1). Classification (NCBI taxonomy): domain Bacteria; kingdom Pseudomonadati; phylum Pseudomonadota; class Gammaproteobacteria; order Pseudomonadales; family Pseudomonadaceae; genus Pseudomonas; species Pseudomonas sp. DCB_BI. The sequence goes on from NZ_JAPFCG010000005.1 coordinate 127,931, forward strand.
CACCCGGACCAGGTGCAGAAGGAGTGGGCCTATACCAACGAGGTGCTGCAGCTGAACCCTCCCGAGAGCGTTGTGAAGCCTTAGCAGGCCTGCGGGCGGTCCTTCGCGGGCGCCCCCGGTGCCTGCACCTGGCCGCGGCCGATGCCGTAGTAAGTCAGGCCGGCGGCGGCCATGTGTTCAGGTTCGAACAGATTGCGCCCGTCGAACACCACCCGGTCGGTCAGCTGTTGCGGCACCTTGTCCAGGTTGAGCACGCGGTATTCCTGCCATTCGGTAACGATTACCAGGGCATCGGCACCCTCCAGGGCATCGTCCTTGCAGGGCACCAGTTGCAGGTCGGCCCGCGGCCCGTAATGGCGCTGGATTTCTTCCATGGCCTGCGGGTCATGGGCCTGCACCCGGGCGCCAGCGGCCCACAGCGCTTCCAGCAAAACCCGGCTGGCGGCCTCACGAATGTCGTTGGTGTTGGGTTTGAACGACAACCCCCACAGGGCAAATACCTTGCCCTGCAGGCCCTCGCGATAGTGGCGCTGGATTTTGCTGAACAGCCGGTTCTTCTGCTGCTCGTTGACCGATTCCACCGCGCGTAGCAACTGTGGCTCGAAGCCTTCGGCCTCGGCACTTCGGCGCAGGGCTTGCAGGTCTTTGGGGAAGCACGAACCGCCAAAGCCGCAGCCGGCGTAGATAAAGTCGTAGCCGATGCGCGAGTCTGAACCGATGCCACGGCGCACCATTTCGATATCGGCGCCCAGATATTCGGCGAGGTTGGCAATTTCGTTGATAAAGGAAATCTTGGTCGCCAGCATGCAGTTGGCCGCGTACTTGGTCAGCTCGGCGCTGCGCGCATCCATGACCATGAATTTTTCGCGGTTACGGCTGAAGGGCAGGTACAACTCGCGCAGCAACTCCAGTTCGGCAGGGCCCGCGCCGCCGACGATGATGCGCTCGGGGCGCATGCAGTCGGCCACTGCCGACCCTTCCTTGAGGAATTCCGGGTTGCTGACCACCTGGAAGCGGCTGCCATCGGCCACGGCTTGGGCGATGCGCGCTTTGAGGCGATGTACCGTACCCACCGGCACGGTGGACTTGTTGACGATGACCTTGGGGCCGTCAGCATGCTGGAGGATGCTGTCGACCACGGCGAACACGTGCTTCAGGTCGGCACTGCCATCGGCTTGTGGCGGGGTGCCGACTGCAATGAACTGTAACCTGGCATAGTTGGCAGCCTGGCCGGCATCCGTGGTGAAGCGCAGGCGACCGCAGGCCAGGTTGTTCTCCAGCATGGGCGCAAGGCCGGGCTCGAAGATCGGGCAGTGTCCGGCGCCGAGGGCGGCGACCCGCTCGGCATCGACATCCATGCACAACACCGAGTGCCCCACTTGGGCCAGGCACACAGCCTGGGTGAGGCCGACATAACCGGTACCGAAAACCGTGACCTTCATTTCACCGCTCCTTGATTAGAAAGCTGAAAAAAAATGTCACATCGGTGTTTAGGAATTGTTACCTGCTGGCTGATTTCGCTGGCTATTCAGCCTGGATTGCTTTGCCTACAGGCAGACCATCTAAACTTACTTATGGCTTGCAGGTAACCGTTCGTACAGCGAGCCGAAACCCTTGAACCGACCACCGTCACCCGGAGCGGACCCTCAGCGCTGGCGATGGCCTTCTTGCAGAGGAGGACAGGTCATGGACGAGGCAAGGCTTCACGATTTCATGGGCAAGCTGGTGGGCGACATGGGCGCGGCGGCGACCCTGGCCAATGTCATTCTCGGCGATGAACTGGGGCTGTACCGGGCCATGGCTGACAGCCAGCCGACTACCCCCGAGGCACTGGCGCAGAAGACCGGCTGCCACCCGCGGCTGGTGCGCGAATGGCTGAACGCCCAGGCGGCATCGGGCTACATGGTGCATGACCAAGGCCGCTTCGTGCTGCCGGAAGAGCAGGCCATGGCCCTGGCACTGGAGGATTCGCCAGCCTACATGGCCGGCGGCGCGGCAGTGGTGGCGGCGCTGTTCCATGACAAGGACAAGCTGGTTGCAGCCATGCGTGGTGACGGCGGGTTGGCCTGGGGCGACCATCACCCGTGCATGTTCAGCGGCACCGAGCGGTTCTTTCGACCGGGTTACCGCACCTTCCTGGTGGCTGAATGGCTCCCGGCACTCGAGGGCGTGGTGGCCAAACTGCAGGCGGGCGCCAAGGTGGCGGACGTGGGTTGCGGCCATGGCGCCTCGACCCTGGTCATGGCCCAGGCGTTTCCGGCGTCCACCTTCGTGGGCTACGACTACCATGGGCCATCCGTTACCACGGCCAGCGAACGTGCTCGCGATGCAGGGTTGGCAGGGCGGGTGAGCTTTCAGCAGGCCAGCGCCAAGGATTATCCGGGGCATGACCATGACCTGGTGTGTTTCTTCGATTGCCTGCACGACATGGGCGACCCGGTGGGGGCCGCGAAACATGCTTACCGCGCGTTGAAAGACGACGGTACGGTGATGCTGGTGGAGCCTTACGCCGAGGATTCGCTGGAGGGCAACCTGACGCCGGTCGGGCGCTTGTTCTATGCAGCGTCGACGTTTATCTGCACGCCGAATTCGTTGTCGCAAGAGGTGGGTCTGGGTTTGGGGGCACAGGCCGGGGAGGGGCGGTTGCGGGCAGTCTTCGAGGAGGCGGGGTTCCGCAGCTTCCGGCGGGCGACGCAAACGCCGTTCAACCTGATTCTGGAGGCCCGTAAGTAGCGCTTGCTGGCTTGCTTGTTCGCGGGCCTGAAAAACAGACGGGGCGCCTGGTTGGCGCCCCGTCTGCGTGACTGCTTAGGCTTCAGCGTCCCAAGGACGATCACCTTTTTCATCCTTGACGCGGGTCGGCAGGCCCATCACGTCCAACGCCTTGAGGAACGGCTCGGCTGGCAGTTCCTCGACGTTGACCATGCGCTTGGCATCCCATTCGCCCCGGGCAACCAGCAGGGCGGCAGCCACTGGCGGTACACCGGCGGTGTAGGAAATACCCTGGCTGTCAGTCTCGGCGTAGGCTTCTTCGTGGTCGGCCACGTTGTAGATGAACACTTCGCGCGGCTGGCCATCCTTGGTGCCTTTGACCAAGTCACCGATGCAGGTCTTGCCGGTGTAGCCAGGGGCCAGCGAGGCTGGGTCCGGCAGCACGGCCTTGACCACTTTCAGCGGTACCACTTCCAGGCCTTCGGCGGTTTTCACCGGCTGCTCACTGAGCAGGCCGAGGTTTTTCAGCACGGTGAACACGTTGATGTAGTGCTCGCCGAAGCTCATCCAGAAACGCACGTTCGGCACGTTGAGGTTCTTCGAAATCGAGTGAACTTCATCGTGGCCGGTCAGGTACAGGTTTTGCGAACCTACCACGGGCAGGTCGTCGGTACGCTTGACTTCGAACATGGTGTTGCTGGTCCACTGGCTGTTCTGCCAGCTCCATACTTGCCCGGTAAACTCGCGGAAGTTGATTTCCGGGTCGAAGTTGGTGGCAAAGTATTTGCCATGCGAACCGGCATTGACGTCGAGAATGTCGATCGAATCAATGCTGTCGAAATACTGCTGCTGCGCAAGTTTGGCGTAGCTGTTCACCACACCCGGGTCGAAACCGACGCCGAGAATGGCGGTAATGTTCTTTGCCTGGCACTCTTCGAGGTGTTTCCACTCGTAGTTGCCGTACCACGGCGGGGTCTCGCAGATTTTGCCCGGCTCTTCGTGGATGGCGGTGTCCAGGTAGGCGACACCGGTATCGATGCAGGCACGCAGCACCGACATGTTGAGGAAGGCGGAACCCACATTGATCACGATCTGCGATTCGGTTTCGCGGATCAGCGCCTTGGTTGCCTCGACATCGAGGGCGTTGAGCGAGAAGGCCTGGATGTCGGCGGGTACCTTGAGGCTACCCTTGGCCTTGACGCTGTCGATGATGGCCTGGCATTTGGAGATGTTCCGTGACGCGATAGCGATACGACCCAGTTCGTCGTTATGCTGCGCGCACTTGTGGGCCACCACCTTGGCGACACCTCCTGCACCAATGATAAGAACGTTCTTCTTCAATTTACCTTTCGCTCCTTACTCTGAAAGCCGGTCTTACGACAGGCTGGAAACGTAGTCTTCGAAACCGAACTCGCGAACCACTTCGACGCTGCCGTCGAGTTGCTTGACCACGATGGATGGCATTTTCAGACCGTTGAACCAGTTTTTCTTGACCATGGTGTAACCGGCCGTGTCGATGAACGACAGGCGGTCGCCAATGGCCAGCGGACGATCGAATTGGTACTCGCCGAAGATGTCACCGGCCAGGCACGACTTGCCGCAGACCATGTAGGTGTGCTCGCCGTCGTTGGGGGCCATCTTGGCGTTGAGGCGGTAGATCAGCAGGTCGAGCAGGTGCGCTTCGATCGAGCTGTCGACCACGGCCAGGTGCTTGCCGTTGTACAGGGTGTCGAGCACGGTCACTTCCAGCGAGGCGCTGTTGGTGATGGCGGCTTCGCCAGGCTCCAGGTACACCTGCACGCCGTAGGTTTGCGAGAAGGCCTTGAGGCGCGCGCAGAAAGCATCGACCGCATAGTCTTCACCGGTGAAGTGGATACCACCACCCAGGCTGACCCATTCGACCTTGTGCAGCAGGTGGCCGAAGCGCTCTTCGATGTGGCTGAGCATCTTGTCGAACAGGCCGAAGTCACCGTTCTCGCAGTTGTTGTGGAACATGAAGCCGGAGATCTGCTCGATCACTTGCTCGATCTTGGCCGGGTCCCATTCGCCCAGGCGGCTGAACGGGCGCGCCGGGTCGGCCAACAGGTAGTCGGAGCTGCTGACTTGCGGGTTGACGCGCAGGCCCCGCACCTTGCCTTCGGACTGTTCGGCAAAGCGTTGCAGCTGGCCGATCGAGTTGAAGATGATCTTGTCGCAGTTCTCGAGCATTTCCTCGACCTCGTCGTCGGCCCAGGCCACGCTGTAGGCGTGGGTTTCGCCGGCGAACTTCTGGCGGCCGAGCTTGAGCTCGAAGAGGGAGGACGAAGTCGTGCCGTCCATGTACTGCTGCATCAGGTCGAATACCGACCAGGTGGCGAAGCACTTCAGGGCAAGCAGGGCCTTGGCACCGGAGTGTTCGCGCACGTAGGCGATCTTCTCCATGTTGCTGAGCAGCTTGGTTTTATCGATGAGGTAGTACGGCGTCTTGATCATTTAAAGGCCCCCGGCCAGGCCGGCCAAAAAAAGGACACGCATTGTGCCTTCACTTGCCGCAGACCGAAAGGGTGGGATATGCATTTCGTCAGGGTTGACGTCATTGCGAGGGGATTTTCCGGTTGCGGCGGGCTCAGTAGAACAGCGGCATGTGACTATCGTAATCAGCAACCGTGTACCGTGAGGAGAATCCGATGAGCAACGTGTACAAGCCAGGCGACAACGTGCGCTGGAATTCCGAGGCCGGGATCATCCACGGCACGGTGGTCAAGGTGCATACCCGTGACGTCGAGTTTTGCGGGCGGCACCGGCACTGTTCGCAGGATGAGCCGCAGTATGAGGTGAAAAGCAGCAAGACCGGGCACCTGGCGATGCACAAGGAAACGGCGCTGGAGAGGGACTGAATGACCCTCGCGGCGTCGAACCGCAGCGAGAGGTCGGTACAGGTAACCTCAATCGGCGTGTTGCAACCAAGCCTGGATCTGCTCCAGCGTCGCCGTAGCCCCGCCACACACCACAACCAGCACATTCTGCAAGTCGGCCAGTGCGCTTGAATCATAGGCTAACGCCAATGCCGCCCCACATGCGGGCTCCACCAGCAGCCGATGGTCGAGCAGGAACCGCTCGCAGGCCTCCAGCGCCGCCCGGTCACTGACCAGATGGCTGTGCACCGGATGCGCAAGCGTGCAGGCCAGCGCCTGTTCAGCCACCCGCTTGGCACCGAGCGAGCTGGCGATCGAGGCAATGCGCTGCAGTTCGACCGTGTGCCCGGCTTGCATGGCAGCGTGCAGCGAGGCAGCGCCGGTGGTTTCCACCGCCAGCACCGGCACATCTCCCCAGCCATTGCGCTGTAGCCCCTCGACCACTCCGCTAAGCAACCCGCCACCGCCCACTGACAGCACCACCGCATCGGGCTTGACCCCGGCTGCTGCCACCTCGTCGACCAGGCTGGCATGCCCGGCCCACAGCAACGGGTCATCGAACGGATGAATAAAGGCATCGCCAGCGCCGACCAGGGTCAGTGCCAGTTCGTTGGCCTCTTGCCAGGAGCTGCCGTGCACCACCACCTTGGCGTCCTCCAGGCGCAGCAGCTGCTTGGCCCGTTCAGTGGTGGTTTCGGGCACTACCACCGTCACCGGTACCCCCAGCTTGCGCCCGGCGTAGGCTACCGCCAGGCCGGCGTTACCGCCCGAGGACGACACGAAGTGCCTGGCGCCACGCGCCTGATGGACCTCGCAGGCGTGGCCCACACCGCGCAGCTTGAACGACCCGCAGGGTTGCAGGGCATCGAGCTTGAGCCAGATGTTGCGCCCGGCAGCCAGCGACAGCGGGCGCGATTCGATCAGGGGGGTCTGAATGTGCAAGGTCATTGGCTGGCTCCGCGCAATTGCTCGAGGTAGTTGTAGATGGTGTAGCGGGTGACGCCGAGGGCGCTGGCGGCTTTCTCGACCCCGCCCTTGACGATGAACAGGCCACGCTCCTGCATTACCCGTACCGCTTCGACCTTGGCCTGCTTGTTCATCCGCCCCTGGCCGCTGCGTTGCAGCGAGGCCTGGATGATTTCGCTCATCAGCAGCTCCATGTCGGCCGGTTCGCTGGCGGCTGGCGTGGCGCCCAGTGGCTGGAACTGCTGAAGGAAGTTCATGGCAGCGTCCAGGCCTGTGACGTCAGTGTTGACGCACAGGCTGGCGAACGGGTGGCCGCTGCTGTCACGGAAGATGGCCGTTGCGCTGCGTAGCGTGCGGCCTTTGAGCGTGGTGGGGTAGTCGGGCAGCACCACCGGCTCACGGCCTTGCTGGTCGGCTGAGGCCTGCATCAGGGCCTTGAAACCCTGGTCCTGTTCCGGTGCTGCAAGGATGGGGCTGCCGATGCTGCGCCCTGAAAGATGGCCATTGACGATCGCCACCACCGAGTGTTCGGGGTGGTCGAGGTCGTGCAGGAGGATTTCCATGTTGCGGGCGGCAACGCTGCCCAAGGCCTGGATAGCGGCCTTGAGCACGGTGAGGGTGAGCTGGCGTTCTTCGAGGGGGGCGATGGACATGGCAGATCGATAATTCAACATTTTGTGCATTCTTACACATGATGTTGAATTATGCGATCTGTGTCGGGCCTGCCGGCATCATGGCTGGCAAGCCAGCCCCCAGTACTCAGCCGAGAGCCGGCGTACGTGGCGGGATCATGCGGCGCGAGCCGGTCGCCTCGAAGGCGGCACCATAGCTCAGCAGCGCGTTGTCGCTGTAGGCCTTGCCGGCAAAGGTCAGCCCCACTGGCATGCCGATATCGGCCATCACGCCCATCGGCACGGTCACGGTCGGCACGCCCAGGTGACGAATCGCCAGATTGCCATTGGCCACCCAGATACCATTGCTCCAGGCAATGTCTGCCGATGCCGGGTTGACGTCGGCATCCGCCGGGCCCACGTCGGCCACGGTAGGGAACAGCACCGCGTCCAGGCCCAGCGAGTCCATCCAGTCTTCCAGGTCCAGCTTGCGCGTCTGTTCCAGGCCACGCAGGCCATCGGGCAGGGTCTCGATCTGGTCCCAGGTCTTCAGGCCGCGCTTGGCCATGTTGACATATTCGTCCATGCCGGCCGCCAGGTCGTCTTCACGGTTGGGCAGGGTGCCCGGGTCGTGCGGGAAGATCTGTGGGCCATCGACATCCGCCAACTGGTTGAGTTTGGGGTCGCCGTTAGCGCGCAGGAAGTCGTCGAAGCCCCAGCCCGACAGCTCCCACAACTCATCATGCAGAAACGCCTTGCTGACGATGCCGCGGTTGTACACGGTCGGCGCACCCGGGCGGTCACCTTCGCAATTGGACACCAGCGGGAAGTCCACTTCCAGCACTTGGGCGCCGGCCGCTTCCAGGGCCTGACGGGCCTGCTGCCAAAGGTCGATCACCGAGGCGCGGGTGTTGATGCGCTGGCCGGTCGGCCCGCCGATGCCTGGTTTTTCCGAGGTGCCGGCTTCGGCGTCGGCATTGATATACATGCGTGGCACGCCAAAGCGCTTGCCTTTGAGCGCGCTGGCATCCACGGCCAGGTCCAGGTACGAAGCAGGTCGCACCGTGGAGGCTGCGGGGATCGGTACCCAGGGTTGCAGGCGCCACAGGTCGCCGCGTTTGTCGGCGTCATCGGCGACAACGACGTCGAGAATTTCCAGCAGGTCGGCCATGGTGCGCGCATAGGGCACGACCACGTCCATGGTTGGCGTCAGCGGCCAGTTGCCACGTACCGAAATCACCCCGCGCGACGGGGTATAGGCGCACAGGCCATTGTTGGACGCCGGGCCACGGCCGCTCGACCAGGTTTCTTCGGCCAAGCCGAAGGCGCTGAAGCTGGCAGCGGTAGCCGTGCCGGCACCGTTGGACGAGCCCGAGGCAAAGGGTGCGGTCAGGTAGTTGGCGTTGTACGGGCTTTCGGCGCGGCCATACACGCCACGCTGCATACCACCGTTGGCCATGGGCGGCATGTTGGTCTTGCCCAGGCACACGGCACCGGCGGCGCGCAGGCGCTCGATGGTGAAGGCGTCGCGCTGGGCCACCAGGTCCTTGAAGGCTGGGCTGCCGGACGCAGCGGTCAGGCCCTTTACCAGGTAACTGTCCTTGGCGGTGTAGGGGATACCGTCCAGCGGGCTCAGCACCTGGCCGTTGGCGCGACGCGCATCGGAGGCCTCGGCTTCTTTCAGCGCTTCTGGGTTGCGCACCACGACAGCGTTCAGGGCGGTGGCAGTGTCAGCGCCATCGTAGGCGTCGATACGTGCCAGGTAGGCCTTGACCAGCTCGACCGCTGTGGTGCGGCCCGACTCGAGCGCTGCGCGCAGCTCGGCAATGGAAACCTCGGTTACCTCGATCATGCGTTCACCAAAAAAATGTACAGGTGGGGGCTATTGCGAGGAGTGTACAAGAAGGGCTGGGCGGACGCAGGTTTGCGCGGGGGCAAATGGTTTTATGCAGGCGGGCATTGTCGGGGGCTGAACCGCCCCCTTCAAGGACGACGCGGTCCCCCTGCAGGGCCGCGTCCACTCGCCTGGGCGACCTTGGACAGGTCAGTCCAGGTCTTGCGCCGCATGCCGCTCCGGCACCTGGCTGGCTTCATCGCCCCATGTACGGTTTACCCGGGTGCCACGTTGCACCGCTGGGCGCGTGGCAATTGCGTCGGCCCAACGCCGCACATGCGGGTACTCGTCCACCGCCAGGAATTCCGCTGCGCCATACAGGTTGCCGCGCACCAGCTCGCCGTACCATGGCCACACGGCGATATCGGCGATGCTGTAGTCCTCGCCACCCAGGTAGCGGCTTTCGGCAAGCCGGCGTTCAAGCACATCCAGCTGGCGCTTGGCCTCCATGGTGAAGCGGTTGATGGCGTACTCGAACTTTTCCGGCGCATACACATAGAAGTGGCCAAAGCCGCCGCCAAGGTAGGGTGCCGCTCCCATTTGCCAGAACAGCCAGTTCAGGCTCTCGGTGCGCGCCGCTGGCGAGTTGGGCAGCAAAGCGCCGAACTTGTCCGCCAGGTACAGCAGGATCGAGCCGGACTCGAACACCCGCACTGGCGGCTCGACGCTGCGGTCGAGCAGGGCGGGGATCTTCGAATTGGGGTTGACCTGGACGAAGCCGCTGGAAAACTGGTCGCCTTCGCCAATGCGAATCAGCCAGGCATCGTATTCGGCACCGGCATGGCCCAAGGCAAGTAGTTCTTCAAGGGCAATGGTCACCTTGACGCCGTTGGGCGTAGCCAGCGAATACAGCTGCAGCGGGTGCTTGCCCAGCGGCAGCGCCTTGTCGTGGGTCGGGCCGGCAACCGGGCGGTTGATGCTGGCGAACTGGCCGCCGGAGGCTGCGTCGTTGCGCCAGACCTTGGGTGGCACGTAGGCGTGTTTGCTCATGCATGAAGCTCCTCAAAGGCGCGAAATCGGTCACGTAAAGACGTGGACCTGCATCTATGCCACGGGTTCGACGCAATGCGCAAATGCACAGGGCGCGCGCACGCTTTGCATGACGCGGTTTTCATCCAGTTTTCATCCGGCACGGGGCAGGCGGGTTCTATGCTGGGCTCTCCCTTCGCCCTGCACGGAACCGCCGGCCGATGACTCTCCTTCGCAGCCTGATGGCGTTGGCCTTGCTCGGCGGCCTGTTGGCCCATGCCGAAGCTGCGCCATGGACCGTCGGGCTGCACCACATGACCCTGGCCGACCCGGTCGACCGCCGGCCCATGCAGGCGCTGGCCTTTTATCCGGCCGCTGGCCAAGCCCGCAGCACCCGCATCGAGGGTTACCCGCTGGAAGTGGCCGAAGAAGCGCCAGTCGCCATGGGGCGATTCCCGCTGCTGCTGCTGTCGCACGGCAATACCGGCAGCCCATTGGCCTTGCATTACCTGGCGACCTCGCTGGCGCGCCAGGGGTTCGTAGTGGTGGCGGTGGTGCATCCAGGCGACAACGCTCGCGACCCTAGTCGCCTGGGTACCCTGAGCAACCTCTATGGCCGACCGCTGCAAGTCAGTGCTGCCATCACTGCAGCCCGCGATGATGCGTTGGTCGGGCCTTACCTGAATGGCGGCAAGGTCGGTGTGATCGGCTACTCGGCGGGGGGTGAAACCGCGTTGATCCTGTCTGGCGCACGCCCGGACCTGGACCGCCTGCGCCAGTACTGCCTGGAGCGCCCGAACGACGCCGATGCCTGCAAGACCCACGGCATACTGATTGCCGACCGTAGCGAACTCGCGCCCGAGGCTGACCCGCGGGTGGGCGCCGCCATGTTGATGGCACCTTTGAGCCTGCTGTTCGGGCGCCATGCGCTACTCGGGGTTCACGTGCCGGTGCTGATCTATAGCGGTGACAGTGACCAGCTGGTGGCCGTAGAGCGTAATGCCGAACCCCTGGCCCGAAAACTGCCCATCACGCCGGACTACCGCTTGTTGGCCGGTGCCGGGCATTTCGTGTTCATGGCCCATTGCGATACCGAGCAGTCCGCGCGGATGCCGGTGTTATGCAAGGATGCCGCCGGCGTCGACCGTCGGCATATCCATCATTCGCTGCAACGCGAGACGGCGGCATTCTTCCGCCAGGCCCTGGGGGCGCCGGAGCCGGCTGAGCAGTCAGCTGCGGCGGGCGCGCCGCGACAACAACAACGTTAGACCCACCCCGGCCAGGGCCAGCAGGGCGGCCACACAGAAGATCGAGGCATAGCCCAGGTGCACAGCCACGGCCCCCATGACCGGCCCGGCGATGGCCAGCGCCATGTCGAAGAACACCGCATAGGCCCCCAGCCCTGCGCCGCGGCTGCTGCTGGGCACCTGCTTGATCGCCTCGACACCCAACGCCGGGTACACCAGCGACAGCCCGAACCCGGTCAGCCCGGCACCCACCAGCGCCCACGGCGGTGAAGGCGCAAGCCACAGCAGGCCAAGACCCAGTACTTCCGTGGCCATACAGGCGACTGCCACGTTGTAGCCCCCAAAGCGGTTGACCGCGTTGACGAACAACAACCGCGAAATGATGAAGCAGACGCCAAAGACACTCAGGCACCAGGCCGCGCCGGCCCAGCCGCGTTCAAGGTAGTAAAGGGTGACAAAGGTGGTGAGGGTACCGTAGCCGATCGAAGCCAGGGTCAAGCCCAGGCCGCACGGCGCCACCCGGCCGAACGCTGACCAGAACGGCAGGCGATCGCCGCGTACCACGACCACGTCGGGGCGCTTGCGTAAAACCAGCAGGGCGAGGGTTGCCAGCACCAGCAACGCCGGCCCCAGCACGCTGAAGTCCAGCACGTCCACGGCCAGCACCCCGAGGGGCGCACCAATGGCGATGGCGCCATACGAGGCGATACCGTTCCAGGAGATTACCCGGGCAGTGTGCTCCGGCCCCACCTGGCTGATACCCCAGCTCAGGGTAGCCACACCAATAAGCCCTTGGGCGATGCCCAGCAGCAAGCGCCCGCCTAGCAGCAGGGCCAGGCTCAGCAGTGGTGCGCTCAGGGTCCAGGCCGACAACAGCGTCAACACCCCGCAACTGGCAATCCCCAGCAAGCCAAAGCGGATCGCCTGTTTACCACCCAGGGTGTCCGCCACCTTGCCGGCGAATGGGCGGCTGAGCAGGGTGGCCAGGTACTGCAGGCCAATGGTAACCCCGGCGACCACTGCGCCGAAGCCGAGTTGGTCGTGCACGTAGCTGGGCAGCACCGCAATCGGCAAGCCGATACAGAGGAAGGCAATGAAGGTGTAGAAAACGATCGACAGGATCTGCAGGGTGATGTGCAGCGTGTTGCTGGCGGGGGCAGGTTGTTGCGCGGTCATGGGCTCTTTCGCGGGCGGGCGGTTGGGCGTGGTCCCATCATGGCCGTTGCGCGAAGGAAAAGAAAGCAGGCTAACGAATTATTCGTCGGGTAGTACCAGTGGGTGGGACTGGTGGTCGGTTCTTTGCAGGCAAGCTCGCGAAGAAGCCCGGCCACACACGGTGGCCAGGCTTTGCGCTGCAATCAGACCAACACGCCCTGGCTACGCAGGTAGTCATCGTAAGTGCCGCTGAAGTCGACCACGCCATCGGCTGACAGCTCGATGATGCGCGTGGCCAGCGACGACACGAACTCGCGGTCGTGGCTGACGAACAGCAGAGTACCCGGATAGTTTTCCAGCGCCAGGTTCAGTGCTTCGATCGATTCCATGTCCAGGTGGTTGGTCGGTTCGTCCATCACCAGCACGTTCGGCTTCTGCAAAATCAGCTTGCCGAACAGCATGCGGCCTTGCTCACCGCCGGAAATCACCTTCACCGACTTGAGGATTTCGTCGTTGGAGAACAGCATGCGACCCAACGTGCCGCGGATCACCTGCTCGCCGGAGGTCCACTGGCCCATCCAGTCGAACAGGGTCATGTCGTCTTCGAAGTCGTGGGCGTGGTCCTGGGCGTAGTAGCCCACTTCGGCACTGTCGGTCCACTTCACCGAGCCGGCATCCGGGGTCATTTCGCCGACCAGGGTGCGCAGCAGGGTGGTCTTGCCGATACCGTTCGGGCCGATGATCGCAACGCGCTCGCCTGCTTCAACCGTGATGTCGAAGTTCTTGAACAGCACTTTGTCGTCAAAGGCTTTTGCCATTTTCTCGACGACCACTGCCTGACGGTGCAGTTTCTTGGTCTGCTCGAAACGGATGAACGGGCTGACTCGGCTGGACGGCTTGACCTCGGCCAGCTGGATCTTGTCGATCTGCTTGGCACGCGAAGTCGCTTGCTTGGCTTTCGAGGCGTTGGCCGAGAAACGGCTGACAAAGGTCTGCAGCTCGGCGATCTGGGCTTTCTTCTTGGCGTTGTCCGACAGCAGCTGCTCACGCGACTGGGTGGCGGCGGTCATGTACTCGTCATAGTTGCCCGGGAACAGGCGCAGTTCGCCATAATCCAGGTCGGCCATGTGGGTGCAGACGCTGTTGAGGAAGTGACGGTCGTGGGAAATGATGATCATGGTGCTGTTACGCGCCGTGAGGATCGTTTCCAGCCAACGAATGGTGTTGATGTCCAGGTGGTTGGTCGGTTCGTCGAGCAGCAGCACGTCCGGGTCCGAGAACAGTGCCTGGGCCAGCAGCACACGCAGCTTCCAGCCTGGCGCTACTTCGCTCATCGGGCCGAAGTGCTGTTCCAGCGGGATACCCAGGCCCAGCAGCAGTTCACCGGCGCGGGATTCGGCGGTGTAGCCATCCATTTCGGCGAATTCGGTTTCCAGCTCGGCGACGGCCATGCCGTCTTCCTCGGTCATTTCCGGCAGCGAGTAGATGCGGTCGCGCTCGGCCTTGACCTTCCACAGTTGGCCGTGGCCCATGATCACCGTATCGATCACGGTGAATTCCTCGTAGGCGAACTGGTCCTGGCGCAGTTTACCCAGGCGGGTGTTCGGCTCGAGCATGACCTGGCCACCGGACGGCTCAAGGTCACCGCCGAGGATTTTCATGAAGGTCGACTTGCCGCAGCCGTTGGCGCCGATCAGGCCGTAGCGGTTGCCGTTGTTGAACTTGACGGAAACGTTTTCGAACAGTGGCTTGGAGCCGAACTGCATGGTGATGTTAGCGGTAGAAATCAAGTGCTTGTCCTGCGGGGGTTCCAGAGGTGTATTTAGGCCCTCGGGTCCGTTTTGGGCCAATGTCGGACCAATACGACTCGGGGCGGCAGGTTCTCCAGCTCCCTCCAGTCCAAGGAGGAGCTGATCCATTTCGCGCAAGTAGAGGGCACCATTTCCACGCTGTGGCCGAGCTGGTCGCAATGAACGGGGGTTCATAACAGGCATCAGGCACATGGTGGCTAGGTGTGGCGGGTGTCGTCCTGCCGGCGTTTTCGGATGGTCAGCGCCTTGAGCGCCGATTTTAGGCGGCGGATTGTAACACTTGGCTCGTTGAACCACAGCCCACCTTTGCGTCGTTGGAACCTGAAAGGGCTTACAGTTGGGCTAATTTGGAAGCCATACGACGAAGGGTCGCCATCCGCGGGGGGGAGGCGTTGGGCATGGGGGTGTCAGCCTCGATATTTTCAGCGTTTGTCAGATCGAGCGCCGCCCGCGCGGCGCATCGCGAGCTGCGCTCGCTCCTACATTTGTTTCGGGCCAGTTATTCCTGTGGAATTTGTGCGCGAACGCTTTGGCGCATGGCTCGGTATCGTGTCGTACAAACCAGGCGGTCGCGCGCGCCCGCACAGGCGTTACTGGCCCGAAACAAGCGTAGGAGCGAGCGCTAGCTCGCGATGCGCCGCGCGGGCGGCGCTCGATCTTGCAAGCGCCAACACTGTCATGACGAACACCTCCAGCCACACCCTAACTCAACGCCATAAGTTGCCCTGGCGGCCCTGCTCATCGAGAGGTTCAATCAGCTCCGGTCCTTGATTGCGGACATTGCCGACTGCTTTTCCTACCGGGAACCAGCGGAAATCCTGAGCAGGCCGGCATCCCGCTTCGATAATCTCCGCTGCGCGCTCGGGCGTCGTGGCCGGGTTCACCCATTCCCGGGCAACTTCAGGGGCCAGCACCAAGGGCTTTCTGTCGTGGATGTCGACCAGCCCCTGATCGGCTGCTGCAGTGATGATCACGAACCCGTCGCGCTCGTCCGGTTCAATGCCGTGGTGCACTTCGGCCAGCGCCGCGAAGAAGAGCGGGCCGCCGTCGGCGCTGGTGATGTAGCAGGGCTGCTTTCGCTTTGCGTCCGCTGGATCGACGATCCACTCAAACCAGCCATTGGCAGGCGCCAGGGCGCGGCCGTTCGGCCAGAGGCCTTTGAAGAACTTCCCCGTCGCTACCGTCTCGGCCCGGGCATTGATCGGATCCGGGCGTGTGCCTTTCGCCCAGAACGGTGACCATCCCCACTTGACGCGATCCACGCTCAACCCATCCGCTACCTGGCGAACGATTTCCACGCGCGTGGAGGGCGCTATGTTGTAGCGGTTGATCGGCTCATGGTCGTAACCATTGATCACCACCAGGTCCAGCGACAGCTGGCGCAGGTAGTGATCCATCGACTCATACATCGAGTACCGTCCGCACATTTTCCACCTCTCGCCCGTCAGAAATTTCATCACCCAGGATTGACCGGGCACCCGATGCCAGATTTACTGTATATGCATACAGTTTGCACTGGACCTTCCGTCATGACCATCACATTCCTGGGTACGCCAACCGGCTTCACAGAACCGCTACCGCTCTATGCGTTCCACGTCCCGGCCGGCTTTCCATCACCGGCTGCAGACCACCTGGAAGGCCATATTTCCCTCGATGAGCTATTCGACCTCCGGGCACCCCATGTGTATCTGGTGAAAGTGGAGGGCGACAGCATGCAGGGGGCAGGGATCTATTCGGGTGATATCGTCATCGTAGACCGCGGCCGCGAGGCCGAGCACGGCGATGTGGTGATTGCTGCCGTCAACACCGAGCCGGTCTGCAAGCGGCTTCACCGTCGCGATGGCGTGGTGATCCTGCAATCGGAGAATTCCGCCTACCCACCACGGTACATCATGGAGGGCGACGAGCTCGTCATTTGGGGCGTTGTGCGTTACAGCGTTCGCGACCATGCGCAGTGACCCGGTTTTCGCGCTGATCGACTGCAACTCGTTCTATGCGAGCTGCGAGCGGGTGTTCCGGCCGGACCTGGCCAAGACCCCGATTGTCGTGTTGAGCAACAACGACGGCTGCGTGATCGCCAGGTCGTACGATGCTAAGCCATACGTGAAGATGGGCGAACCGTATTTTCAGGCAAAAGACAAGCTGCGTCGACACGGCATCATGGCCTTCAGCAGTAATTACGCGCTGTACGGCGACATGAGCGAGCGTGTCATGACGCTGATCGAGTCGTTGGTGCCAGCCACAGAGGTCTACAGCATCGACGAATGTTTCGCCGATCTCTCCGGCGTCCAGGGCAACCTGACCCACTTCGGGCGCAAGCTGCGGGCCAGGGTCTTGCAGTGCACCGGTATACCGGTAGGGGTTGGAATCGCCCGCACAAAGACCCTCGCCAAACTGGCCAACCACATGGCCAAGCGCCTGCAAGCCCAGACTGGCGGGGTGGTCGACATTACCGAACCGTTCAAGCGCGACTGGGTGCTGCGCAACACCGAGGTGAAGGAGGTGTGGGGCGTTGGCCGGCGCATGACCGCCCACCTCGAGGCGATGGGCATCCATACGGCGATGGATCTGGCCAAGGCTGATGCCTGGACGCTGCGGCAGAAATTCAGTGTGGTGGTGGAGAAGACGGCTCGCGAACTGGCCGGCACGCCCTGCCTGGAGCTGGACGAGGTCGAACCGCCAAAGCAGGAGATCTGCTGCAGCCGCATGTTCGGCAAGCGCCTGACCGAGCTGGCGCCTATCAGGCAGGCCGTGGCCACGTACGTTGGCCGCGCGGCGGAAAAGCTTCGGGCCCAGGGATCGGTTTGCAAGCGCATGCGCGTCAGCATTCGTACCGGCATGTTCAACCCGGATGAGGCCCACCATGCCCAGGGCGCGTTGGTAGAGCTGCCATACCCTACCTGCGACACGCTGTTGATGACCCGGTTGGCCACCGATGCGGTTGGCCGGATTTTCAGGCCTGGGTTCCGGTACAGCAAGGCGGAGGTGTTGCTGATGGACTTGCGGCAACCGGGTGAATTTTCAGAGGACCTGTTTGCGCTCAAGCAGTCGGTGGCCTGTGGTCGACTGATGCAGGTGATGGATGACATCAACGGGCGCTGGGGGAGGGGGACAATGCGCGCCGCCAGCGTGCCGGCAGCCCCGGACTGGGGGATGAGGAGGGAGATGATGAGCCAATCCTATACGACGCGTATCGATCATTTGTGGACGGTCAAATGTTGAGCTTGCCATCGGCCTGGCTGGCCGAACTCAATGATCAGCCCAGACAAGGTCTCTGTGGGAGCGGGCTCGCCCCGCGAACACGGGCATAGCCCGTGCCAGACATCTCTATTTTTTGGGCCGGCCTCTTCGCGGGACAAGCCCGCTCCCACAATGGTCACTGCTGCCCTCACAGGCGACGTACCTCTGCCGCCAAACCCTTGAAAATGTTGAACCTGCCATCGGCCTGGCTGGCTCAATGCAGGTCTGCCTATGAGTTCAATGACACAGCGATATCGAATACCGACAACAGTAGATAGGCCAGTGTAAGAGGCGCATAGAGCCGGCGAGACTTTGCAAAGAATGCTGCCAGGGGCACTGTAATCATGACCAGATCCAATACTGCCCATAGCTGAAAGGGTGAGGCATTGAAGAGCAAGACATTGATCACGCTACCTAATCCGAGGTACATACAAGTCGCCAATAAAGCGTACCGCCCATCCTGCTCAAAGTAGACCTTGAGGCCGTTCAGTTCGTCCTCGCTGCGACTTGGAAGGATCAACGCCGCAGCGCTGAATAGCGCAAGGGTCAGACTGACCAGAAGCAGGAACTCGCCGAATGAAAATTCCTTCTTGATGGTGGAGAGGTCATTGAGGGCCCACCAGAATTGCAGCTGAAACAGAAACAGCGTGAAAGCCCACACAAGCGCTACCCAGTCTGGCCGGGCCGTGCGGCGGATCCGAAAAACGGTGATGAGGCCCAACAGAATCCTGGTTATGGACAAACCCAGCACCATCGAAAGCACAGTCACCAGAACGGTGAAGTTGGCCACGAAAGCCTCCTCGAATGTACGCTAGCGTTCGTAAAACAACGCAAAGTTCACTGGGCTGAAGGACAGCTGCTTTGGTCGCCGCTGGCCGCCCGGCTGATCAAGCTGGCGAGGCGTTTGACATTGTGCTGTTGTGCGCTCACCACGTCATCGATGGAAGGGCCGGCGGGCGTCTGCAGGGTGCTACGGCAGGTAAGCAGCTCACTGGCATCCGCCGCGCGCAGGCGCCACTTGACGTCGATCAGGCCGTACTGGCCGGGGATCGAATCAAAACGCTGCACCTCCAGCCGTACGGAGGCTTTGCGACGCGCGCCGGCATGGCTCAGTTGATCGGTCAGGGCACTGCGTAGCTCATCGGCCAGGCTGGCGCCCCACCATTGGGTTTCGAGGATTGCCAGGCCGCTGTTGCCCTGGCGGATGACCATTTGCGGCCGGTCCACTTGCGGCGGAACACTCAAGCCCTCGATGACAACATCCGCACCACCTTGGGCGTCGCCCGGTTGCGCGGGCGTCAGGGTGTGAAAGTGGATCGGATCGCTGCGGCAGGCGGCCAGCAGCGTACACGCCAACAGCAGGGTGATCTTGAAGGGTAAGGCCATGGCTCAGCTCCTTTGCTCAATTGCGCGGCGGCCCTTGTAGATCCATCGGCGCAGCGTTGTTGGGGCGCCCGCGAATCAGCGATTCGGGGTTGCGTCCCAGGTAATCCGAAAGCTCCCGCAGTGAGCGCGACATGCGCCCGAGCTCGTCGAGGGTTTCGGTCAGCTTTTCCCGTTGAGGAGAGTCTTCGGCCAGGGTCGAGTTTGCCGATTGCAGGGTCTTGCTGACATCCGCCAGCGTGTTCTGCACGCCAGGCAGGGTTTTCGAATTGAACTGAGCCAGGCTTTTGCGCAATTCCACCAGGTTGCCGTCCAGGTTGCTTGCGATGCGCTCCACCGGCAGTTTGTTTATCTTGTCGACCATTGCCTGCAGTTGCTCCTGCAACTGTTCGAGGCTGCCGGGGACGGTCGGGATCGCGATGGGCCTGGCGCTGGTATCGAAGGAGGCTTTGGGCGCTTTGGGGAAGAAGTCCAGGGCGATGTAAAGCTGCCCGGTCAAGAGGTTGCCGCTGCGGGCTTGGGCGCGCAGGCCGTTAGCGACGAAGGTGCTGAAAATCTGTGCAGTGGCTGCTATATCCTCAGGATCATGGTGAAGCGCTTTGAGCAGCTTCTGGTGTGCCCGACCAAGGCGTTGGGGGTAGACCACAATACCAACGTTGAGCGGGAAGCTGCGTTTTGCCTCATCGAAATCCAGATCGACCGACACAACCTTGCCGATTTCCACGCCCAGAAACTCGACCGGTGCGTCCACCTTGAGGCCTCTTAGCGCCTGGTCGAAACGCAGGGCCAGGTAATGCGCCTTGCCATTTGGTGGGGCCAGGGCTGTTTGCTGATCAGCGAACAGGTCGAAAGCTCTGTCTTCGGCGGCCGCGGTGTCGTTAGGGCTGTACTCCGGCGCGCGGAAGGCGATTCCCCCCACCAGCAACGTGGACAGCGATTCGGTCTTCACCGCGAAACCATTGGCGTCGACGTTCACATCAATGCCGCTGGCATTCCAGAAGCGGGTATTTTCGGTAACGTAGGCATCGTTCGGGGCATGGATGAATACCTCGATGCTGACGCCTTTGCCGTCGGCATCCAACGCGTAGGCTACGACCTGCCCAACGGGGATCTTGCGGTAGTAGACAGGGGAGCCGATGTCCAGTGACCCCAAGTCCTGGGTGTGCAGTGTGAAGCGTTTGCCTGGCTCACCGTAGGTAATCGGCGGTGGGTTTTCCAGGCCTTTGAATTGCCTGACACGGTTGTTGGACTGGCCGATGTCGGCGCCGATATAGTCACCGGAAAGCAGCGTGTCGATGCCGGATACGCCCCCGGCGCCGATGCGTGGCCGCACGACCCAGAATTTTGAATCTTCCCGGGTGAATCCTTCGGCCTGCTTGGCCAGCTTGACTGTGGCATTGACGCTCCTCTGGTCGGCGCTGAGCTCGACTTCGGATACGTGGCCGATGACCACACTGCGATACTTGACTTCGGTTTTATTGGCGGTAAGGCCATCCCCTGTCTTGAAGGAAAGGATAATGGTCGGGCCTTCCTGCATCTTGCTGTGGATGACCAATGAAAGGCCCACGAGCACGGCGACGATGGGGACGATCCACACCAGCGATACGCTGAACCTGCGAGTCTTGACCGGGGCATGCCCCGGATCTTGCGGTCCTTCATTGATGGATGGTTTCATCCATGGGCTCCTCGGAGGCTGGGCTTTCCCAGATCAGACGCGGGTCGAAACTCATTGCTGAAAGCATGGTGAAGACCACCACCAGGCCGAAGAACAAAATGCCGGGTCGCGGCTCGATGTCACCCAGGGCCTGGAATTTCACCAGTGCGGCCACCAGGGCAACCACCAGCACGTCCAGCATCGACCAGTACCCGATCAGCTCGACAAAGCGGTACAGCTTAGAACGCTCTTTACGCGCCCATTGGCTGCCACGTTGCACGGTGATCAGCAGCATCGAAAGAGCAACGAACTTGATGCCGGGTACTGCGATGCTGGCAATGAAGATAATCAGCGCGATGTCCCACGCGCCATGCTCCCAGAACTCCAGCACGCCGCTCATGATGGTGCTGTCGGCCCCATCACCCAACATCGTTGTGTTCATCACCGGCAACAGGTTGGCCGGCACATAGAACGCCAGGGCGGCAAGCATGTATGCCCAGGTGCGCGTCAGGGAGTTGGTCTTGCGCCGGTGCAAGGGGGCATCACACCGTGGGCAGTGGTGCGGCTCGTCAGTCATGTCGCAAGCCAGGCCACAGCTGTGGCACAGGCACAGGTGGAGCTGGCTGGCCGTTGGTGGCGGATTCATAGGATGTCCCATAACTCGCGGATGTCGCGCCCGGCGATGCGGATCATCAGCAGGCTGAGCACGGCCAATGCGAAAAGGCCGATGCCGGGCAAAACGTCGAGCATGCCGGCTAATTTGAATACCGCTACCATTGCGCCAAGCAGGCACACCTCGAGCATGCTCCACGGCCGCAATGTTTCCAGCCAGCGCATCGCCGGTTTGAAGCCAGGTGCGCGACGGGAGGCCAGAGCGAAGCTCAGTACCCATACCAGCAGCACCAGCTGGAACCCCGGGGCGATGATGATCGATATGGCTGCGACCATGGCCATGAAGGTGATCGGCCCTTGGCTCAGGGCAACCACCGAATCCCATAGTGTCGCGCTGTTCTTGAGGCCTTTCAGGCTGATGCTCATCACCGGATAGAAATTCGCGAACAGCCACAATATTGCCGCGGTGAACGTGAGCGCCAGGCGCTGCTGCACGGTCAAACCGTTGTAGCGCTCCAATACCCCACCACACCTGACACAGATAGTTTTCTGGTGCTTGCCGAGCGTGGATTTTTTATACACGCAATCGCAGTGCTCGCAGATAATCAACGCGTCCGTTGTCGGCATGGGCTCGCTCAATGAAATGCACTGATTCAGGGTCTAGGTGAATATAGAAGCGCTGGGGCATTCGGCAACTAATTCAGATTTTTTCAGCCGCCGACAGCAATGCGCCGGTCATCGGCTTTACCCTGTGCTATGCCATCTCGAATGTGCTGCTGGCGGTCTGTGGGCCGGTGATCATTGCGCTGACCACCCCCTGAGCAAACAGTCCTCAAGTGGTGTTTTCAGGCTTGGATGGGGCGGCATGCCACTGCTCCTTGGGTACCCATTTGGGTTGCTCCGGATCGCCGAGGTAGTGGGGCGACATGATCTGCACGCCAAACTCGTTGAACACATCCTGGATATTGGCGTGCAGCAGGCTCAGCAGCAACGCGCGTGGTCTGGGTTCTGAAGGGATGGCTTGGGCCACCAAGCGATATTCTGGGTAAAAGTCCGAAAGTGCCGTCTGGAATACCTGGGGTTGGGGCTCCTGCAACACGCCCTCGGTGCGCCGCGCCGCTTCCAGCAGCATCGCTTCGACCTGGCGCCAAGGCGTGTCATAGCCGATGGTCACAACGGTATCGACCACATAGCCTGGCCCTTGCACGATGCGTGAATAGTTCTTCGTGACCGAGCCGGTAATCATGGAGTTGGGAAGTGTCAGGACTTCGCCAAGCCCGGTGCGAATCGTCGTGGTGAACATGCCCACCTCGGTCACTGTGCCCTCGTAGTCGGCTACGCGCACAAATTCACCGACGCGCAGCGTGCGGGTGTAGGTGAGGATCAACCCCGCAGCGCCTTGGCCGATGACGCTGGTTGCACCCAGCGAAATCATCAGACCGAGCAACACTGACAGCCCCTTGAAAGCATCGGTACCTGACCCTGGCAGGTAGGGGTAGGCCATCACCAGCGCGAATAGCCAGATCGCCAGCGAAGTCAGGCGCATGGTCGGTTGCAAGGTTTCGGTGGTCAGCCACTTCAACGTGCCCGGGCGTGCCATGCGCCGTAGCACGCGCTTGGAGAAAGCGCTGATGCCACGGGCGATGAAGAAGATCGACAGTGCAACCGCCAGGCCGGGCAGGGCACGCAGAATGCCGCTGATCAGGTAGTCGAGCAGATCCATCAGGTGGATATTGAGGCTTTCACCCCAAGACCGGGTATAGGGGAACTGAGAGAGTACGAAGCCGAGCCACTGGTAGCACAGCAACAACAGTACCAACCAGTACAGCAGCCACAGCGAGCGGTCGATCAGGTAGTAGAGGTTTTGCAGGTCGAACAGTGGCGTGTGGCCGACCTTGAAACGCTCGGAGTGTTTGCCCATCAATGCAGGTAACAGCCCCAGGAGCTTGCGTCGACAGTAGCCTGCGGCCTTGGCCAGAATGAAAAAGATCAAAGTGGCTGCAGCGCTGTAGCCTATCGCGGTGAGCAAAAAGCGCAGGCTACGCGCCTGACGGGTTTCCTCCACAACCAAACGCAGATTCTCGGCCGCCTGCTCGGCTGCCTCGCCCGCTGTGATGCTATCGGCCGCAGCATCCAGTGGCGTCACAATGAAGGCACGCCGCCCGCCCAGCAGCACCAGGTAGCTGTGCAGAATAGGGTCGAGGCGGACCTCCAGGTCATTGGTTTCCTGGAGCGTGTCCTCGATGACCTTCTTGGCGCGCTGGGCACGCACCGCAGGTGTTTCGCCCAGCAGGGACGCACGAAACACCAACACCGTGCGGTTCATGACGGTCAGGGGGGCGGGCTCGGCAACGACACCCTCTATCTCGGGTACGGCCCCAGGTGTGTCCGCATGAAGCAGAGGGGAAAACAGCACGTGGATAAGCAGCGTCAGCCAAGCAACCCGTCCGAACCTGCGCTGCCTGCTCATTTATCAGCCTCTGTGCCTGCGAGTGAGTTGCTTCCAGCATAGTCGGCTTCAGGCAGCATTCAGTTGCCGGCATAAAGTCTTTGTGCACCTTTGATCTAGCCTCAATGATCGTGTTCCACGACGTCAGCCGAGGCACCGGTTTCGTCAGCCATGGCCCGGTATGATCGAGCGGCGCACAGTTGCGGGTAATCCGGGATTGGCTATGGTTAGCCCAGGCCAGCGGGCCTGCTGGGGAGGCAGTCAAGGAGAGGGCATGAAGCTGTCAACAATCGTAGCGGCGCGATGGCTTGAGGGGAGGGCGCGCAGCCGTGATTAACCAGCCTGGCGAACAGCAACCACCACCCGACACACAATTGGGCGGACCCCGCAGCTTGGCGAAGGTACTCGACTTGCGGCTGCTGATTCTTGGCCTGGTGCTGGTGGCCATGCTGGCGACCTTGGTCAACGGCCTGGTCACCGCCTATCGGGTGCAGCGTGAAGCACTGATCGAACACGCCTTGCTATCGAACAGCGCGTATGCAGCCAAGCTCGCATCGAGCATCGAGGAATTCATCCGTGGGGCGCAGAGCCATTTGCAATTCAGTGCCGAACGACTGGGCAGCCACTGGGGCAGCGCTGAAATCATGCATGCCGAGACGCTGCGACTGCAGCAACAGGACGCTGATTTCAACGCTATCATCATCGTCGACGCCACCTCCAAAGTCTTGGATGTGTTCCCTGACACCCTACAGATGAATGGCTCGACATTGGGCTCTGAGGCGGTCAATCAGGCACTTGCAGCGCGCCAACCCTACGTCAGCTCTGCCTATATGTCGGCTGCTGGCAACAGGGTGGTATTCGTTGCCGTACCGGTCTTCGACGCTACCCACCGCTTTGTCGGCATTGTGGGTGGCTCCATTTATCTGCAGCAGGAAAGTGCACTGCATACGTTGATCAGCCAGCACTTTTACCATGAGGGCACTTTTGCGTTCGTTGCCGACCGGGATCGGCAATTGCTCTATCACCCAGACAGTGCGCGGATTGGCGAAAAGCTTGGCTACAGCAAGACAGTCGACGCCGCGTTACTGGGCCGTAGCGGCTCCATGGCGGTGCGCAACTACAAAGGCATCCCGATGCTGGCGGGATATGCCCAGGTATCGGGCGCGGGTTGGGCAGTGGTTGCCCAGCAGCCGCAGGACGTAAGTCTGGCACCACTGAGTACGTTGATGCGCGACATGGTAATGGGCATGGTCCCGGCTGCGATCATCGGCATCGTCTTGATTGGTGCCGGTGCCCTGATGATCTCACGGCCCTTGCGTGAGCTTTCCAGGATTGCCGGCCAGCTGGCCGCCCCGCAAACCACCGAGGACCTGCGTCGGGTCAATGCTTGGTACCGTGAAGCAGCGGCCATTCGCCAGGCCATGCTGGCAGGGGTGCAGTTGCTGCAGGCGAAGATGGGCCGGCTCAACCGCCAGGCCCTTACCGACCCGCTCACCGGATTGGCCAACCGCAGGGCAATGGACGATGAGTTGCAAGGCTTGCAAACGGCCGGGCGAAACTACTCGGTGTTGTCGGTAGACATCGACCACTTCAAGCGGGTCAATGACACTTTTGGCCACGACAAAGGCGACTTGGCAATCAGGCAGGTCGCACAGACGCTTATGGAGCATTGCCGGGCCGCTGATCTGGCGTGCAGGGCCGGTGGCGAGGAGTTTCTGCTGATACTGCCCGACGCAGGCACGGATGTCGCGAACCTGATTGCAGAACGGGTTCGTGAGGCTGTCGCGAACAGCGAGATCCCGATCGTGGGCCGCATCACCGTATCGATTGGAGTGGCAAGTTGCGACGATGCCACCATGGCGTGCGAGACAGTTCTCAAACGTGCGGATGAATGCCTTTACCGGGCTAAAGAAACGGGGCGAAACCGAGTGGAATGCTTCGTGGGGGTGACGACCTGACAGGCACAGATGACCCAATGCGGGTGAATTGTTTATTACCCGGATGAGGTACCGCTATGGGTCGCTAGCCTCCGGACGCGGACGTCAGCTTTCGACCCCAAGTTGCCAGTGAGGGAGAGGTGATAATTGTGGGAGCGGGCTTGTCCCGCGAGGAGGCCGGCCCCAAAAATAGAGATGTCTGGCACGGGCTATGCCCGTGTTCGCGGGGCGAGCCCGCTCCCACAGAGACCTTGTCTGGCCTGCGAATCACAGGGCGAGCCAACCAGCATTTCAGAAACCCATAGCTGCCGATACCCGAACCGATGAGAACTAATGGCTGACTATCGACCGGCCAAGCCACTCAGCGCGTGTCATCTCCCAAATTTCGACGCGCATCAGCCCACAGACAAATTCACCTTCTCGTACGCCCACCAAGCGCATACCTTCAGATTCTGAGACCCTGCGGGACGCGTGGTTGGCGACCGCTTTAGGCACCTGCATGACCGGGCGCGACAATGTCTCGAACCAATACGCGTTGATGATCCTGCATGCTTCACGCATATAGCCTTTCCCCCACCACTGCGGGGCAAGCCAGAAGCCTCTGTTGTTACCAGGCTGTTCAAACAAACTGATGCTGCCAATGGTGCGCTCGGCATCGGTACGCAGGCGGATCATCCAATGCCATTCACGGCACGCGGCCATGGCCGGCAGGGCGACATCGCGCACATAAGCAAGTGCTCCATCTTCTGGGTACGGCCAGGGGACACGACGGTCCAGATAACGGACTACCTCCCATTGGGGAAACAACGCCTGGATGATGGGTGCATCCTGCAATCGGAGTGGCGTGAGAACAAGACGATCGGTGAACAGCGTCGGAAGGCAATCCATGGCATTTGTTCCTGGGCATCCTTGTGGGTGGCTTTAGAGGGTCTGCGATGGATTCGTCTGTGTCGAGCGTTATCTTAAGTAGCGATTTTGGCAGCGCTGGAACGGTTATTGCTGCGACCCAGGGAAATAGACCGAGGGGAGTACGCAGCAATGACCCAGGATGACCGCTATTACATGATCTTCAGCGTGGTTGCCGTACTGGCACTGGATTTGGCAGCTACCTTTGTGTTTCTCAATTTCATCGGCTAACCCCGGTTATGGGGAAAGCCCCGCGGCATCGGGGGCACTGGCACTGTCAGTTCTGCGCCACAAACATGACGCGAAACCTATATAGCCAACCGAGCTAATGGGCGGTTGTGATTGGGCAGTAATATAGGCCTACGAAAACTCAAAAAGGGCAGGTTATGTGGCAATCCTTTGCCGGACTTCGAGGGGGCGTAAGGAGTGTGTCGCGTGAAGAGCTCAAGATCGCTTGCAGGTGCAATACTGGTGTCGGGGTTCGTCATGTTGTTCATGGCGGGCTGCGCGCATGATCCTGATGTGCGTGGCAGCCATGACAACACCTCTGGCACTACCGCGAAAAGCCCACCCGCGTACCTGGGGTGTGTAAAAAGCGAACTTCCAGGCCATGTGAAAACTTACGAAGTCGAGGGTGAAAACTCGGTCAGGCTGTTCATCGAGAGTACCGACCCTGACCAGGCTGACGGGCTTGTCGAATTACGCAGCACGGGTACCCGCCAACAGTTCTCGGCCTATCAGCGTGATGCGTGGTATGACCATGGCAGGTTGCTGGATGCCGCACTGATGTGCTCAAAAGCATGAGGGGCCAGCCTTGAAGCACAAGAAGCCCGCCGTCGAGAGCGGGCTTTTTGTAGGCAGTTGAGTGACGGCTAATTGTTCGCCACGGCACTGGGGTTTTGCATTTGCCGGCTTCGCCCGCAATAATCCGCTCATTTGGATGGAGAACAGCGGGTGGAAGCAAGAAGCGTTGTTGCCGAAATGTTCATCGGGATGCCGACGCATTTCTGGGTGCTGCCGGTTGCTGGCCTGGTCGCCTTCTATGGCCTGAAGTTGTCCGCAAGGTTCCGCAGCCGCGCCACCTTGCTGCAAGCCTCTACGTACCTGTTGCTGGTGGCGCTGGCTGTGTTGCCCAACGGCTTGTATGCCTTGTTTCCGCCAGCGCCCGAACCTGACGTGCTGTTGAATCACGCACCGTTGCCCAACTATGCAGGGCGCTTTTACCTGGATGCGTTCTATGTATTCAGCGGCTGGGCGCTGAGCAAGGTCGTGAAGCTCAAGTTCAGTTAAGGCAAGGCATCTGCCCGCGTATGGGGGATGCGCCCCCCATACCGGGTAGATCAGCGCTGTCGGGGATCAAACTCCCTCGATGTCATCGATGCGTGCGGCGACGGTGCGCAACTCGTCCGCAACCCCATCGATTGACTTGATGTGCGCCGTGACGTCGATTTGACTTTGTGAACTTCCGCGGGCCTCCATGAATTTGGCGTGGCCGCTCATGGCCTGGCTGAGCTGTTCCAGGTGGTCAGCAGTCTTCACCAGGTCCGACTTGATGCTGTGAAGCGTTTCCATGGTGCTAAAGGCCTTCCTTGATAGTTGCTTCAACGAGCCTGTGAGCATCGCCTCAGGGCAGGTGCGGGCGCAACTATTTTGTACAAACCTTCAGCATTGAATAACCCGCAGCGAAGTCATTGGCGATGCCCCCTATCGGCGGGGCTCGGCCCCAGCATTCAAGGGCGCGGGTCAGGGGAAAGGTCATTGTCCAGCACAGCGGTAACAGAGCTGCTGCCATCAATCGCCAGCAATCCAACGCTTGGCTTCGCTTGTGTTTTCACTTCGGCTACGGGGATGTTGTCCAGCCCTCTGAACACAGTGACGTCACCCACCGTTGCGAGACTGTCGTTGTTATAAAAAAAACGCGTCATCTTGGGTTCAGTATTCATGCGCGGGGTCCTGGGCAGGTCAGTGGAGCTACCACTTTCCCAGGCGTTATGGGTCTACGCTACTGGCAGAAATATCAGGTGGCCGTGTCACACAGGCTCAGGCTTCGTCCAGCAGTCGCTCTGGGCTGAAGAAAAACGAGGCGACCATCACCGCGCTGATGACACCCAAGGCATCGGCAAGGAACAGCCGCAGGGCGTTGGTATCGCCAGGCACCAGGTGCTTGCCCAACGCAAAGTCCACGCCATGCGGGAACCCGGCAATCAGCAGCAACATGGCGGCCAGCAGGACTGAGAGCAGCTTCATGTAGGTGCTGCCGAACGCCAGGCAAAAGGCCCAGAATACGAAGATGCAGCACACGGCAAGGCCGGTGGCGGTTGCATATTGGGCGAGTAGTTCCAGCCACCACAGCATGGGATTCTCCTGGGAAACGAGCGCGCGGGTCGATGAAATCACCAGGCTGGCCAGCCATTGCCTGGAGCTATTGCTAATCAGAAACAGGGCAACTTCATTTCGTTCCCAACGTTGAACCAAATAATGGCTGTTTCAGGGTTGTAGTGAACTCGCCGCGGTGTCGTCAGGTGGTCGGTTTTATGTGAATTGCGCGCAAAGGTTGCAGTAAGACATTGGTGGATTAGAAACTTGGCGCAACCCCCGCTAGAATGCAGCCTATTCTTGACGGCCAATTGCAAATGTCTATTTTTCGTATCTGGATTGCTTCTGCACTCATCACCAGCCTTGCCGGCTGCGCAACCCCAGGCAAACCTACTGCCAGCAAGCTAACCAAAAAGTCACCCCAGCAGTACGCCGCCTGTGTCCTGCCAAAATGGCAGGCGCTGGCCCCCCAAGCCACGCAAAAGTCGATTGCCCACGGCTATCGGCTGACCGCCTCCAGTGCCGTGGCAAGTGACGATGTGCTGGACGTGGTCGACGCTCGCGAGGGTAGCCGCGCGACCTTCTATAAGGGCAGCTTCCTGTCTGGCGACAAACTGCGCCAGGCTGCCAAGGAATGCCTGGACTGAGGCAGGCGGGGGTTGCGTCGCGATCGGGGCGCAGAGCGCCCCGGTTTCTATTCAACCGACTCGGCTTTTCATCCTGTGCCTGTACTGCCTTACCCGCAGCCAGGTGCAGGTCTGCTCTAGCAGCAAGGCCCGCAGGGGCGACGCCTGCGCCTTGGGCCTGTTGCCTGCGGCCAGCCGGCGCATGTGCAGCTTCACCAGGGCCATGTAGGCCAGGGCAGCCAGTGCCTTGCGTTTCCAGCGAATGGGTTGCAGCCCAGCGCTGGCGGTCGTCTCGCCATTGTGCCAGCGCCGGGGCAGGGCAGGCTCGACAGCCAGTGCCGTGGCCATGCCGGCCATGGCCACGCCGCTCGCGAGCACCTGTTCGACCACCGCCAGGCGGCGAATACCGCCGGTGACCATGACCGGCATCCTGGCGATGGCGGCGATTTCCCGGGCAAACTCCAGGAAGTAGGCTTCGCGCGCCAAGGTGCGGCCATCGCGTGCGTCGCCCTGCATGGCCGGTGCTTCGTAGCTGCCGCCTGAGAGCTCCACCAGGTCCACCGGCAACTCATTCAGCCACACCACCACCTGGCGCGCATCCGCCGGTTCGAAGCCACCACGCTGAAAGTCTGCCGAATTCAGCTTCACTGCCACGCCAAAACCGGGTGACACCACCTTGCGGACGGCCCTGACCACTTCCAGCAGTAGTCGTGCGCGGTTTTCCAGGCTGCCACCCCAGCGGTCCTGGCGCTGGTTGCTCAAGGGCGACAGGAACTGGCTCAGCAGGTAGCCGTGCGCGGCATGGATCTGCACACCACTGAAGCCGGCCTGTTCGGCCAGTGCAGCGGTCTGCGCGAAACGCTGGATCACGGCTGAGATCTCGACCTCGTCCAGCGCCCTGGGCAGTGGGAACAACCGGGACAAGCCGCCCATATCGAGGGCAACGGCCGATGGCGCCACGGTGGGCTGGCCAAGGTTGGCCTGCATCTGCCGCCCTGGGTGGTTGATCTGCATCCAGAACTGCGCGCCGTGGGCGCGGCCTATCCGCGCCCATTCGCGAAAACGCTGCAGCGGCTGGCTGGCGTCGAGCACCACCCCGCCAGGGCCAGTCATTGCACTGGGGTCGACCATCACGTTGCCGGTCAGCAACAGCCCGGCACCGCCTTCGGCCCAGGCCTGGTACAGGCGCAACAGTTGGTCGGAAGGGGTCTGGTCCGGGTCGGCCAGGTTCTCTTCCATCGCCGCCTTGGCGATGCGGTTGGGAATGATACTGCCATTGGGCAGGTGCAGCGGCTGGAACGGCGTCATGGCGATCTCCGGAAAAGGGCTGCCACGCAGTGCGTGGGCCAGGTTCCGGAGAAGGCTAAGCTTGAAGTCAACTTCAAGGTCAATAGGTAAATGAACCGTGGCGCCCATCATGTGGGCGCTCCGACGGTTGATCACCTGTCCCGTCTGTTCATCTGCTCACACTGTACCTGCGCATCCGTCCGACTCGGATAGCTGGGTTTGAGTCGTTCCTTGGCTTGATTGTCGTAGATGTCGAACCCGCCACAGACAGTCGCGGCGTAATACCGGCTGCCGATCCGGAACGACTCCTTTTCGATCGGCACAGCGGGAACGATAACGAATCTTGGTTGCATGTTTCGTGCCTCCCCAGGCAGAGACTTAAGTATTAGTCTCACCCTGGGTAGGCATCAAGCTGGCTCATGAATAATTGACGGCTTCGACAGGCGGGTCAGCTGGATGGCGCTGAAAATAACGGGTTGCCAGCGGCCGTCCGTCGCCTGGCTGGGGGTTGTCGGCCTTCATCACCCACAAATCCCGCCAATCAAGGAATTGGCGGTTGATTAACGTCCAGCCTGGTAAAGTTGGGTAAAAGCGGCCACGGCATATACACGGCACACCACTGCGGTTTGCACTGCCCAGTTCAAGATGCCATGATTGTGGTTTGCACTGTGCTGTTGAAGATGCCATTGATAAACATACTTCCGTCGCAGCCACGTGCTGAACGCGGGGCGTTCTCCAGTTTCGAGGCGTGTCGTAATACTCAGCAGGGCCCCGTGGTCATACTGGCCTCGGGCGCTTCTGCCAAGCATTTCCCATTGCGCGAGTTCGCGCATCTGCCCATCATCGCCATGAATGGCTCGGTCGCCATGACCGCCGAACATGGCATCAAGCCGTTCTTCTATGTGTGCACCGACAAGAGCTTCCGCGAACAACAGCCGGCCCTGTTCGCCACTGCCGTGCGCGACAGCGAACGCCTGGCACTGTGGCCCGAGCAGTATGCGGGTATCGAAGTGCCAGCAGCCACTGAGTGTTACGCGTTGCACAAAGCCGAAACGCCGGGCCTGCTGGACGGTTTGCGCGGCCATGGTGACAGTTGCGTCTGCAACCGCGCGCTGTGGAGCAAACGCAGCCGCTCGATTGCCTTCAGCAAGGACCTTGCCCAGGGTTTCTTCGATGCCCGTACGGTGGCGTATGTGGCCTTGCAACTGGCCTATCACCTGGGCTTCGAAAAAGTGTTGCTGGTGGGGGTAGACCTTGACCAGAGCGCCGGGCGCTTCTATGAAAACAACCAGGGCCAAAGCTCGCCCTGCGGGCTTGACCAGCACTGGGACAGCCGCATCCTGCCTTCGCTGACGCTGATGGCCCGCGAGGTGGTCAACGAGCACTTTCATGTCTACAACCTGTCGGCGACTTCGCGCATTCCCGCCGAGTTGATCCCCAAGGTCAACCTGAGCCAGGCGCGACGCATCGCCGGCTGCGCGATGGGTTGAGCAAGAAAGCGGATGCAGGAAAGACTGTGGATGCGTACAGTGGGTTCATCGCAACCTGCGGGAGCCCGCCGATGTCCAGCGCATTCACCTTCATGCAATCACCGGTCGGTACGCTGACCCTGGTGGCCCGCGGCAATTGCCTGGCTGCCGTACTGTGGCAGGAGGAGCGGGAAAACCGCGTGCGCCTGGGCGCGCTGCACCGTGACGACGGGTGCCCGGTACTGCTGGAAACTGCTCGCCAACTGGGTGAATACTTCGCCGGCAAGCGCCAGCGTTTCGAGTTGCCACTGGACTTTGCCGGCACTGGCTTCCAGCGCCAGGTGTGGGCCGCGCTGCTGGCGATACCCTTTGGCGAAACCCGTAGCTATGGCGACATCGCCCGGCAGATCGGCAACCCCAGCGCGGTACGTGCGGTGGGCGCTGCCAATGGCCGCAACCCGATCTCGATCATCGCACCCTGCCACCGTGTCATCGGCGCGTCGGGCAGCCTGACCGGCTTTGCCGGTGGCCTGGCGGCCAAGCAGTACCTGCTGGCGCTGGAGGGCCGGCAAAGCCTGGCACTGGACCTGTAAGCCGTCAGCCGAACCCGCTGGCGAGCAGGCAGGCCACGATCGCCAGCGCCGAGCCTGCCATCAGGGTGTATTGCCGGTGGGCCCGCCTGGCATGGGCACTGACTTCGCGCAGGTATTCGCCAGGCGTGGGCGCATCGGGCCGGTGGCGCAAGCCATCGGCCACATCGGCCAGTTGCCCCTGAATGATCAAGCCGACCAGGTAGTAGGTACAGGCATAACTGAGCAACGCCAGAATCAGATAGATCATGCCGGGTGCGGGGCCATGGGCAGGGCCACTGCGCTGGCAGCGGTGGTGTCGAGCATGACCAGCCCTTCATTCTGGTCATCCAGGCTGGCCAGCAACCGGCCCTGGCTGTCCCAGGCCGCCGAGCCGCCCGCGCCAATGAACGTGTCGGCCGGCCCCACGCAGTTCGCCATCAGTACCGGCATGCCCAGCTCGCGCGCCACCTCGGGGTAATGCGCATATCCCTCGTGTATGCCCTTGGCGGTTTTTGCCACGCTGACCAGGTACAGGTCGGCGCCGTGTTCATGCGCCGCAGCAGCATGCGCCATGAACATGGATTCGTAGCAAATGGCAGGTGCGATGCAGTGCTGGCCCACGGTCAGCAGCAAGGGTTGGTTACCAGGGGTGAACCAAGGCAACTCATCGTCATGCAGGCGCCGCTTGGTATAGGCCTGACGCGGCGCGCCGGGGCTGAATATCGGCATGCCGATACGTATGCCGTCGAGTGATGGCAGTGGCAGGCCCGCCGCAATGGTAATGCCCAGGCGATCACAGGCTGCCTGCAACGGGTCCAGACGTGTGGACGTGATCGGCAACGCGACCTGGCGCGCGATGCCTGGTTCATAACCGGTCAGCGACAATTCGGGGAATACCACCAGTTCGGCCCCCAGTGCTGCTGCCTGCTCGACGCAAGCCAGATGGCGCTGCAGGTTGCCAGGCAAGTCGCCTTTGAGCGACGCCAGTTGTACGGCGCAAAGTTTCATGTGGACCATTCCCTGGTACAGGTTGAAGGGCCGAGCATACTATCGGCACCAACACCTGTTCCAGTGAAGGCTTTTTCAGGAAGCCGCGTGGGCGCCGAAGCGTTGGCGGAACCAGTCGTCGAGCATGGCCTTTTCCGCAAACAGCCGGTCGCTGCTGCTGGCAGCACGGCCCGGGCGGCTCAGGTACATCTTGTCGCTGACGCGTTCCTCAGCCTGCTGGTCGGGCTTGCCTGGCTGGCTGAGGGTGTAGCTGAGCTCGATGGTCGGCCAGGTGATCTCGCGCATGAAGCGTACATCGTAGGCCTGGCTGTGCCATGGCTCGAAGCGCCCCGCCAGGTCGATGTCGCGGATCACGATGACCAGTCGTTCGTCGGCGGGGAGATAGCGCTGGCCGAGCTTCTGCAGGTATTGGCCAAGGGTTTTCATGACATAGTCGTCGGCGCCGCGGGCGTATCCGTGGCTGTCGAGGCTGGCATCACGGAATGTTTCCGGGTGGTCGAAACGCACCTCGACCTGCGCGGGCGGGGCAGCTTGTGCCATGCTGTCCAGTGACAGCGCCAAGAGCACGGCACACACGAAGGCGGTACGCATGATGCACCTCCGGGGCAGATTGCGTGAGCCTTCATTTTACCCCTGCCGTGGTGGCGCCAGCAGAGGAAGATTGTAATGGGACGGTTTCGGCGTCTGATGGCCAACCTGCGCGGAAGGGACCTTGCAGTGGGCGATATCCATGGCCACTTCCAGCGCCTGCAGCAATGCCTGGATGCGGTGGGCTTCGATCCGGCCGTAGACCGCCTGTTCAGCGTGGGCGACCTGGTTGACCGTGGGCCGGACAGCGGGGCGGCACTGCAATGGTTGGCGCAGCCGTGGTTCCACGCCGTGCAAGGAAACCATGAGGCGCTGGCCATTACCCGCGTACGCGGCGGGCGGCTCGACCTGGACATGTACCGCGCCGCAGGGGGCGGATGGTTTCTTGACCTGCCGCGCAGCGAGCAATTGGGTTTCGTCGAGCGCTTCGAGCAGTTGCCGGTTGCGATAGAGGTTGAAAGTGCGGCGGGGCTGGTGGGCCTGCTGCATGCCGATAGCCCGTTTGCCGATTGGGCCGAATTGCGACACTGGCTTGAACTGCATGACGACCCCAAAGTAAGGGAAGTGTGCCAGTGGTCGCGACGACGCCTGAAGGTGGAGGATAGCGCGCCGGTGCAGGGGCTGCGCGCCTTGCTGGTTGGCCACACGCCGGTGCGGGAGGCCAAGCTGCTGGGTAACGTTTGGCACCTGGACACCGGTGGCTGGGCCAGTGGGCATTTTACCTTGATGGACATGCGCACCCTGCAGCTGGTCACCCCAGGGCCAGGTGACCCAGCAGCACCACCGCCAACAGCACCAGCATGACCCCGGAGGCCCGCTCCAGCCACGCCAGGCTGCGGGCGAAACGCGTAAGTACCCGCTGGTTGCCGATGGCCATGGCCACCAACAGGTCCCACAGCAGCACGACCCCGAACATCCACAGGGCGTAGGTCGCTTTCCAGGCGACGCTGGCACTGGCGACCATGCTGGCCAGGCTGGCATAGAACAGCGCGTTCTTGGGGTTGAGGATGCCAGACAGCAAACCCATGGCAAACCCTTGCCACCAACCCTGAACCGCTTGCTTGCCGGCGACTGCCCCCAGGCTGGTCTGCCCGGCATGGCGCAGGAACAGCACGCCGATGTACAGCAAGTAAGCGGCGCCGGCCAGTTGCAAGGTGGTGAACAGCAGGCTGCCCTCTTGCAGTACCGACAGGCCGGCAAAGGCCATGGCGATGAACGCGGCATTGGCCAGGGCGATCCCCAGGCAGGCGCCGCTGGCGATACGCCAGCCGCTGTTGACCGAGGTGCGTGCGACCAGGAAAAAGTCCGGGCCTGGCGAGAGCAGGGCGAGGAAGTGGGCGAGGGCGATGATCAGGAACTGTTGCATGGGCCGGGCTGCTCTGCGGAAAAACCGCAGTCTGCTGCCCGGCCGGTTGGGTGTATTGAAGAAAATTGCATGGGGTTGCGCGGCGGCTGCGCAGCCCTATCGAGGTAAACCCCGATACTGCCCCGGCGTTACGCCCACATGCGCCTTGAACACCCGCTGGAAATGGCTCTGGTCGGCGAACCCGAGCTGGCAGGCCACATCCGCCAGGGCCTGCCCCTCACCCAGCAGCTGCCGACCACGGTTGATCCGCGCGTTCAGGAGGAAGGCATGCGGGGTAAATCCGGTGGCCGCACGAAACGCACGGATCAGCTGATAACGTCCAAGCCCGGCGCCCCGTGCCAAAAGCTCCAGGCTGAGCTGCGCCGGGTCCTGGCCTTCGAGCCGCGCGATCATCCCGCTCAAGGCCGTCGCCGCCAATGCCGGCGCAGGCGGCAGCGGCGGCTGTGCGGAATAGTCCAAATCCCCTAGAAAGGCAATCAGCGCGGCGTCTTTCTCGCTGTGGCTGGCGCCGGAAAACAGCAAGCTGTTCAGCTCACAGAACTGCCTGTACACGCCGGGCTCCCGGCAGATACGCGCTGGCTCGCCCGCCCCGGCACCGCGCAACCCCGACTCCAGGCGCAATTGCGTCAGCCACGCGGCATCCACATGCAGCATCTGATAGCTCCACGCGTGCCCAGGGGCAGGGTTGCAGGCGTGCACACGGTGAGCCGGAACCAGCACCAGGGTGCCGGGTGTCAAGCGCTCCTGCCCGTCGCCCGCACCGCTGAAATGGCTCAGGCCAGCATCCACCGCGCCGATGGAAAATGTTGGGTGGCTGTGGGCCTTGTAGCAGGCGCGGCTGTGGCAGGCGCGACGGCTTTCGACATGCGGCAGGGCTGGGTCACGCCAAAGCAAGGCATGGGAACGGGGCATCATAGGGTCCTCGGTGGCGTTGCCAGCGTAACAGCTACCAGGTACCCGTACAGTTTTTGTCGCTGGCTGTAGCTTGACCCCATGGCCCGGCAACGCCGAAATAGACGCCTGTTGCACGAGGAAAACAACAATGGACCTTTCAAGCCTGCTGCTCTTCATCCCTGCCTGCTTTGCCCTGAACATGGCGCCGGGGCCGAACAACCTGCTGTCGCTGCACAACGCCAGCCGCTACGGCCTGCGTACCGCCTGCGTGGCCGGCGGCGGGCGCATCCTGGCCTTCAGCGGCATGATTGCCCTGGCGGCCATGGGCCTGGCGGTGGTGCTGCACACAAGCGAATACCTGTTCCTGGTCATCAAGGTGGCGGGCGCGGCGTACCTGTTCTATATCGCCTGGCAACTGTGGCGCGCACCGGTCGGTGAGGCCGTGATCGCAAGCGATCACCCTCGCGGCACCTGGCGCCTGGCACGTCAGGAATTCTGGGTAGCGGCTGGCAACCCCAAGGCTATCCTGATCTTCACCGCCTTCCTGCCACAGTTCGTTTCGGTTGGCAGTGCCACCCCTGTGGGTGAGCAGTTCCTCTGGCTGGGCGTGCTGTTCCTGTTGCTGGAGTGGGCGGCCATCGCTATCTACTCGGGCCTGGGCGCCTACCTGCAGCGCTGGTTCAGCCAGCCTGGCCCACGGCGCATGTTCAACCGGGTCAGCGCCGCCCTGCTGGGCTGCGCCGGCCTCGGTCTGCTGGCAGCGCGTCGCTAGAACTGCCAGCGCAGGCCCAGGTTCACGCCGCTGGCTTCCTGCTGGCGGCTGTCCAGGTTGGCGGTGTATTGCACGCCGCCCTGTAGGCTAAGCGCCGGATTGACCTGCGCCACTACACCGCTTTCCAGTTGCACCGAGGTGTAGCGGTAGTCGGTCTTGATCTTGTCGACGTCATCGAAGGTCAGGGTGTCGCGGCCACCGTCGGCGTGCCACAGGTTGACCTGCGCATAGGGCTGCAACAGGCGGTCGCTGCTCCCTTTGAACGTGCCCTCCAGGCGCATCCCCAGCCGGCCGGTCAGCTCCACCTGCGCATCATGGCTGACGCGCGAGACGCTGTCGTTGGCGCTGTCGAGCGAGACCTTTTGCGCAATCAACTGGGCCTGCGGTTCCAGGCTCCAGCGTTCGGACAAGGCAATGGGGTACCCGGCCTCCAGCGAAGCGGTCCCGGCATGGCCGTCGATGTTCAGCTTGTCGCCCCGCTCGGAACGGGCCCGGCCGTCGAGGCGGGTGTACTGCACCACGGCATCCAGGTACGCGCCTTGCGGCCCGACCAGCGTCCAGTAGCCACCAACGCTGTCGCCCTCGAGCTTCAGGTCGCCGACACTGCGGTCCTGTACGGCCAGCGCGAACCCTTTGACGTCGGCGTCCAGGCGGCTATGGCTGACATAGAGACCGACGTGCTGGCGATAACCGCTTTCGCCAACCTTGGCATACAGGTCCTGGCCGACCTTGAAGCCGTACAGGTCGCCATCCAGGCTCGGGCTGACCGTGCCGCTCCATTTCTGGCGCAGCGTGCCGCCGTACGCCTGGCCCCAACTGGCGGGCAGAGCGCCTTGGCCTTGCATTAACTGTTGGTCGCCCTGGCGCTGGTGGAACGTGCCCAGTGCCTGGCGGGCGATGATCGCGGCGCCCCTTGGCGCAGCGGCATACACCGGCACTTCCGGGCGATACAGCGGCAGGCTTTCGCCGGGTACCGGAGTCGGCAGGTCGGCCTGGCCGGGTGCCGGTGCCGCGACCGGTGGGGTGACGGCTGGGGCGATGACGGGGGGCTCGCCCGGTTCGGTCGGCTGGGTCGGCTCGCCCGGTTCGGGCACTGGGGCAGGGGCGGGAGTTGCGACCAGGGTCGAGCGCAGGTACCAGCTGTTTTCGCTGCCCGCGGTCACGCCCCCTTTGAACAGCCGGTAGTCGTAGGCCCCAGCCGACAGGGTCTGGGTCTGGACGAAGGCCGTGGTGGTGCTGGTGGCGCCATCACGGGCTTCGACCACCTGGATGCCATTCTGAGCAGTCGCTGCACCAGCGCCATTGAGGTTGTTGATGAGCAGCTGGGTGGTGCCGCCAATGGCACCGCGGCTGACGACCAGGCGGTCGGAGGCGGCGCCATCACCGGCCAGCACGCTGTTCAGGCGCAGGGTGCCGTTGTTGCCGGTGTAGTCGCCCTGGATGTTCAGGCGGCCTTGGGCATCATTGCCGCTGGTAAGGTCGAGCGTACCAGCGTTGCTGACCGAGACACGCGCCCCCGTGGCGAACGGGGTGATTGCGCCTTGTCGCGAGGTGAGGGTGCTGCTGGCGTCGATGGCGATACTGCCAGTGCCGCTGTTGCTGTCACCCAGCACCAGCGTGTCATCCAGTGCGAGCTGGCTGCTGTCGTTCAACGCCAGTCGCTCCCAGTTCGCATAGCGGGCGCCCCCCGTTGCCTGGCTGGCCGCGAAGGTGAGGCTGTCATCGCCGTCGCCGCCATCGAGGGTGATAGCAAGCGCCTCAGTGTCGAGCCCTTTGAGCAGGGCCGTGTCATCACCCGGCCCGGCATCAACTCGCCCGGCGATGCGACCACCGTCCCAGCTGAAGCGGTCATTGCCGGTGCTCAGTAACACATCGCCGCCTACCTGGCCGCCATGTACCAACACCTGGTCATCGCCGCCGCTGACGCTGATGTTGCCGCCGATGCTGCCGTCGAAGATTTCCACGTAGTCTTTGTCGAAGGCGGTGATGACGTTCCGGTCCACGCTGCCGCCCCGCATGATGAAGGTGTTCTCGTCGAGGCGCATGTTGACGTTGCCGATTCGACCGCCGTCCATTTCGGCATGGTCGCCGCTGTCGAACGTACCTTTGATCCAGCCACCGCTCATGTGAAAAGTGTCCAGGCCATCGCCCTGGTTGAGGTTACCTTCGATGACGCCGCCGCTCATGACGAAATCATCGATACCAGAGCCCTGGGTGACACTGCCACCGACACTGCCGGCGGCCATGTCGATGCTGTCTTTGCCAGCACCGAAGGTGACATCGCCGGCAATTGTTCCGCTACCGGATGCCGGGAACACCAGGCGGTTATCGCCATTGGTGTCCACCAGCGAGGGTGTACTGCCGCTGTCACAGGTGTACGTATCGTTACCGGCGGTGGGCGTAAAGGTACAGGCCGCTTGAGCGGCAGGCAGGGCCATGCCCAGCAATGGGAGTGAGCCAAGGGTCAGCATCAGGCGTAGACGCATCGGGAAAGCCTCCATTCTCCAGAGAATCCCGCGCGTCATACAGCGCACGCAGGGTTAGCGGGGTTGTATAGAGGTGTGCGTCAAGGCCACAACTGGCAAAAATGTCAGGTGGCACAGGGCCAGTGCGTTAGTCGCGGTAAAAGGTTTGCACCAGGTGGTAGC
Organism: Pseudomonas sp. DCB_BI; assembly: GCF_026240995.1. Lineage (NCBI taxonomy): Bacteria > Pseudomonadati > Pseudomonadota > Gammaproteobacteria > Pseudomonadales > Pseudomonadaceae > Pseudomonas > Pseudomonas sp. DCB_BI. Next base: position 167,917 of record NZ_JAPFCG010000005.1, read on the forward strand.
CGAACTTGCTTTTGATGGGCCCGTGTACCACGCGCAGCGGCTTCTTGAAAATGACCTGGTCGATGGCTCCGACCATCTGCCCGGGGCGGACTTCACCCAGGTCACCACCACGCTTGCCCGAGGGGCAGGTGGAGAACTTTTTCGCCAGCACGTCGAAAGCCTCGCCGTTGGCGATGCGCTGCTTGAGCTTTTCGGCTTCGTCAGCGGTCTTTACCAGGATGTGGCGGGCTTGGGCTTTCATTGGGGTACCTGTGCTTCTTGGGGCAGAAAAGGGGGCATTATGCCTAATCCCGCGCCCAGCGGCATCCCACCGCCAAAGCGCAGGCGTACAACCTTGCAATCTCCTGCGGGGCGGGCGGGTCGCGTAGACGCCCGCCGGTCACGGGGGGCTGCGCGTTACTCTACGTTAGCCTGTTGCACGTCCTGCGATGCCGACCACACGCGATAGCGCACCTCGATGTCCTTGGGCACATACACCACCACGGGCAGCTTGCTGTTGTAACGCAGCATGAAGCCTTCGCCAACCACCGGGACGAAGGCTTTGGACTTCTTGCTGTCCGGGCAGGCCATCAGGGTGCTGACCGGGCCGCTGACCTTGTCCAGGCGGTAGTAGTTGTAGCCCCAGCCTTCCAGTGTACGTTCCTCGAGGCTGCCGCCCAGGCGCTGGTGATTGCAGTCCACCTCCAGGGTTTTGCCGGCGAGGATTTCCAGTTGGTAGGCCGATTCGTCAGCCTGGGCCGGCAGGTGGATGACCTGGCGCGTGAAGCCTTTTTCCGCCTCGGGGTAAGGCGCGACGTCCTTCAGGCTGGCGGCTGAAGCGGGCGCAGCCGCCGCCAGGGTGAGGGCCAGGATCGCGGTGATTGGGGTAGGGCGCATAAGGCCTCCTTGCAGATAAACGAATGCGAAACCACCACCAGGCCCAGGCCGCCCGTCACTGGGCCAACCAGCCACCATCAACGTTCCAGGCAGCGCCGCGAACCTGGCTACCGGCTTCGCTACACAGGAATAATACCAGCTCACCCAAGTGTTCAGGGGTGACGAAGGCCAGCGACGGTTGCTTCTCTGCCAGCAGCTCATGCTGAGCTTGCAGAGGGTCGCCACCGTTGGCAGCACGATCGTCAATTTGCTTCTGTACCAGCGGGGTGAGCACCCAGCCCGGGCAGATGGCGTTGCAGGTGACCGGGCTGGCGGCGGTTTCCAGGCCGACCACTTTGGTCAGGCCGACCACGCCATGTTTGGCCGCCACATAAGCGGCCTTGCCGGTCGAGCCGACCAGGCCATGTACCGAGGCGATGTTGATGATGCGACCCCAGTTGCGCGTGCGCATGCCCGGCAGCGCCAGGCGCGTGCCATGGAAAACGGCAGACAGGTTGAGGGCAATGATCTTGTCCCAGCTTTCCACCGGGAATTGATCGACCGCCGCCACATGCTGGATACCCGCGTTGTTGACCAGGATGTCGACACCACCGAACTCACGCTCGGCCAGGGCGAACAGTGCCTCGATCTGGGCTACATCCGACAGGTCTGCCGGGTGGTGGATCACCTTCACCCCGTGCCGGGCGATGTCGGCCAGCGCCGCTGCCGGGTCGCCAAAGCCATTGAGTACGATGTTGGCGCCAGCCCGGGCCAGGACCAGGGCGATACCCAGGCCGATACCGCTGGTGGAACCGGTGACGAGTGCAGTCTTGCCGTTGAGGGTCATGCAATGCTCCTTGGACAATGCCTGTGGCGTAGAACGTGGCGATGACCACGCACACTGCCAGGGTCTTGATCAGGGTAAAACCAAAATGCACGGTGCAGCGCCTGAATCCTCATCCGCGAGGGTCAAACGCTTCACGCAGGGCATCCCCGATGAACACCAGCAGTGACAGGATCAGCGCCAGTGCAAAAAACGCGGTAAAACCCAGCCAGGGCGCTTCCAGGTGCTGCTTGCCCTGGGTCACCAGTTCACCCAGCGAGGCGCTACCGGCCGGCATCCCGAAATCAAGAAAGTCCAGCGCGGTAAGCGTGGTAATCGCACCCGTGAGCATGAACGGCACATACGTCAGCGTGGCATTCAGGGCATTGGGCAAGATGTGCCGCAGCATCACCTGGCTGTCCGGCAAGCCCAGCGCCCTGGCCGCTTTCACATACTCCAGGTTGCGCCCACGGAGGAACTCGGCGCGCACCACATCGACCAGGGTCAGCCACGAGAACAGCGCCATGATCCCCAACAGCCACCAGAAATCCGGCTCGACGAAGCCGCTGAGGATGATCAGCAGGTACAGCACCGGCAACCCCGACCACACCTCCAGCAAGCGTTGACCGAGCAGATCGACCCAGCCGCCGTGGTAGCCCTGCAGGGCACCCGCCGTTACGCCGATGAGCACGCTGACCACGGTCAAGGCGAAGGCGAACAGCAATGACACCCGCGTGCCATACAGCACCCGCGCCAGCACATCGCGGCCCTGGTCGTCGGTGCCCAGCCAGTTGCTGGCGCTGGGCGGGCTGGGCGTGGGCACTTGCAGGTCGTAGTTGGGGGTGTCGGCGCTGAACGGGATGGGGGCGAACAGCATCCAGCCGCCCTGGCCCTCGATCAGCTGGCGGACATAGGTGCTGCGGTAGTCTGGCTGGAAGGGCAGCTGGCCGCCAAACTGCTGTTCGGTATAACGCTTGAGCGCAGGCACATACAGTGCTCCCTTGTAGCTCAGCAGCAGCGGCTTGTCGTTGGCCACCAGCTCGGCGCCCATGCTCAGTACCAGCAAGCCGGCAAACAGCCACAGCGATACCCAGCCAAGGCGGTTGCGACGAAAGCGTTGCAGGCGGCGGCGCGAGACAGGCGACAGCATCAGTGCGCCCTCGTGTCGAAGTCGATGCGCGGGTCCAGCAGGGTGTACGACAGGTCACCGATCAAGCGGATCAGCAAACCTGCCAGGGTGAAGATGAACAAGGTGCCGAACACCACCGGGTAATCCCGCGATACGGCGGCGTCGTAGCTCATCCGGCCCAGCCCATCCAGCGAGAAGATCACCTCGATCAGCAACGAACCGGCGAAAAACACCGTGATCAGTGCCTGCGGCAGCCCGGCCACCACCAGCAGCATGGCGTTGCGCAAGACGTGGCCATACAACACCCGGCGCTCGCTGAGGCCCTTGGCCCGGGCGGTGACCACGTACTGGCGGGAAATTTCGTCGAGGAAGGCATTCTTGGTCAGCAGGGTGAGGGTGGCGAAGCCGCCGATCACCAATGCCCCGACCGGCAGGACCAGGTGCCAGAAATAGTCGGCGACCTTGCCCAGCAGGCTGAGCTCGTCGAAATTGTCCGAGACCAGGCCGCGTACCGGGAACCAGTTCAGCGAAGTGCCACCGGCGAACAGCACGATCAACAGCAGGGCGAACAGGAACGAGGGCAAGGCGTAGCCGATCACGATCAATGCACTGCTCCAGGCATCGAAGCGGCTGCCATGGCGCACGGCCTTGCGGATGCCGAGCGGGATCGACACCAGGTAGGTGATCAGGGTGGCCCACAAACCCAGTGACAGGGTCACCGGCAACTTGTCGAGGATCAGGTCGGTGACCTTGGCGCCGCGGAAGAAGCTGTCGCCGAAGTCCAGCCGGGCGTACTGGCCGAGCATCAGCCACAGGCGTTCGGGGGCGGATTTGTCAAAACCGTACTGGCGCTTGATCTCTTCGATCAGTTTCGGGTCCAGCCCACGGGTGGCACGCGATTCGCCATGGACCACCTCGGCCCGTGCGCCCGGCGCGCTCCCGCCGATGCCTTGCAGGCGCGCCACGGCTTGTTCGACCGGGCCGCCCGGCGCAGCCTGGACAATGGCAAAATTGACCAGCAGGATCGCCAGCAGGGTCGGGATGATCAACAGCAGGCGGCGCAGCAGGTAGCTGGTCATGGGGCTGATTTCCGGCGTTCGGCCATTTGGTCATTGGTCAGCGCCGCAGGGCTGACCTCCCACCAGGTGTCCAGGCCTTCATCATAGGTGGCCTGGACCTTGGGCAGGCCGAAGCGGTTCCACCAGACGGTGGAGCTGCCCGGCGGGTAGTAGTTGGGGATCCAGTAGTAGTTCCATTGCAGGACCCGGTCCAGGGCATGGGCATGGTGCAGCATGTCGGCCTCGGTACTGGCACGGACCAGGCCGTCGATCAGGCGGTCCACGGCCGGGTCCTGCAGCACCATCAGGTTGTTCGAACCGGGGTCGCGGGCGGCTGCCGAGCCAAAGTAGTTGTACAGCTCGGCACCCGGCGACAGGGTGACCGGGTAGCCGGTGACGATCATGTCGTAATCGCGGGCCATCAGCCGGTTGATGTACTGCGCCGAGTCGACATTGCGGATATTCAGGGTCACGCCGATCTGGGCCAGGTTGCGCTTCCACGGCAGTAGCAGGCGCTCCATGCCGGCCTGGCCATTGAGGAAGGTGAACGCCAGCGGCGCGCCTTCACTGTTGACCAGGCGGTCGCCATCGGGGTGCCAGCCAGCTTGTTCGAGCAGGGCCAGGGCCTGCAACTGCTGCTTGCGGATGATCCCCGAGCCATCGGTGACCGGGGCCGTGAACACCGTGGTGAACACTTCATCTGGCACTTGGCCGCGCAAGGGGGCGAGCAGCTTCAACTCACCCGCATCCGGCAACTGGCGAGCGGCCAAAGGGGTATTGGAGAACACGCTTTGCTGGCGAATGTACAGGTTGCGCATCATCTGCCGGTTGCTCCACTCATAGTCCCAGAGCATGCCCAGCGCCTGACGCACGCGGCGGTCCTTGAACTGCGGCTGGTCGAGGTTGAACACAAAACCCTGAGCCACTTGCGGTTTGGCCGGGCCCAGGTGGGCGCGTTGCAAGCGGCCGTCGTCCAGTTGTGCGCCGTTGTAGCCCAGGGTGTAGGCGGTGGCTGAGAACTCGCGGTTGTAGTCGTAACCACCGCCCTTGAGCACCTGGCGGGCCACTTCGGTGTCGCCGAAATACTCGATGCGCAGCTTGGCGAAATTGTAACGACCGCGGCTGGCCGGTAGATCACGCGCCCACCAGGTGGGGTCGCGCTCAAAGGTGATGCTGCGGCCGTTGTCGATCCGACCGATGCGGTAAGGCCCACTGCCGACCGGCTTGTCAAACCCGCCACCGTTGGCGAAGTCGCGCTGCTGCCAGTCGTGCTCGGGCAGCACCGGCAAGCTGGCAAGGTCCAGTGCCAGCGTGCGACCGTGCTCGGGCCTGAAGTCGAAGCGCACGCTGTGCGGGCTTTCTACGGTTACCCCGGTGACGTCGGCGAACTGGGTGCGAAACTTGAGGCTGCCCTTGCTCATCAGCAGTTCATAGGTGAAGCGCACATCCTGCGCGCGCACGGGCTTGCCGTCGGCGAACGTGGCGCGCGGGTCGATGTCGAAACGCAGCCAGGCATCCCCAGGGCCGCGCTCCATGCGCCGGGCGATCAGGCCGTAGACGGTGTAAGGCTCGTCGAATGAACGCACCGCCAGCGGCGCGTATAGCAAGCCATCCACCTCGCTGACGCCGATGCCTTTATCGATGTACGGCAGGACATGGTCGAACTGGCCGATCTCGATGGCCGAGCGGCGCAGGATGCCGCCTTTGGGGGCGTCAGGGTTGACGTAGTCGAAATGCCGGAAGCTGGCGGCGTAGCGGGGGGCTTCGCCGTAGACGGTGAGGGCGTGGGTAGGAGCGGCCTGGACCGTAAAGCCCATGCACGAAAATACAAGCCCCCACAATACTTGTGGGAACGGTTTTACCCGCGAATGCGTCGGAGCAGGCAACGAGGTTGTCTGGTCTGGCCTCTTCGCGGGTAAACCCGCTCCCACAGGGGGGCTGATCACCGGGAGGGGTGAATCAGTCCTGACGGCTGGTCACTTCCAGCAGGTGGTAGCCGAACTGGGTCTTCACCGGGCCCTGCACGGTGTTGACCGGGGCGCTGAACACCACGGTGTCGAACTCCTTGACCATCTGGCCGGGGCCGAACGAGCCCAGGTCACCGCCCTGGCGGCTGGATGGGCAGGTGGAGTTGGCTTTGGCGACTTCGCCGAAGTCGGCGCCTGCTTCGATCTGGGCTTTCAGTTCGTTGCACTTGTCTTCGCTGGCAACGAGGATGTGGCGGGCGGTTGCACGGGCCATGGGTACTGCTCCTTGGGGTAAAAAGGCAAGCCTAGCGCACTTGTCCGGGGTCTGTCTCGCCAGGCTTGCAACCATCGGCTTACAGTTTTTGTGCCGCTTCGCGCAACAGGGTTTCGGTGCTGGCCCAGCCCAGGCAGCCGTCGGTGATCGACACCCCGTACTTCAACGCGCCCTTGCCCAGCGCCTGGCAACCGTCGAACAGGTGCCCCTCGATCATTACCCCTACCAGGGAGCGGTCGCCAGCCAGGCGCTGTTCCAGCACCTCGGTGAACACTGCAGGCTGGCGCGCCGGGTCCTTGTTGCTGTTGGCGTGGCTGCAGTCGACCATGATCCGGGCCTGCAAACCGGCCTTGGTCAGCGCCTGGCGGGCCATGGCGATGCTGGTGGCATCGTAGTTCGGGCCCTTGTGGCCGCCGCGCAGCACCAGGTGGGTGTCCGGGTTGCCCAGGGTTTCGATGATTGCCGGGTGGCCCTGCGCATCCATACCGAAGTGGCGGTGCGGGTGCGCGGCGCTGCGCATGGCGTCGCTGGCGATGGCAATGCCGCCGTCGGTGCCGTTCTTGAAGCCGACCGGCAGTTCCAGGCCGCTGACCATTTCGCGGTGGATTTGCGATTCGGTCGTGCGTGCGCCGATCGCGGCCCAGGCCAGCAGGTCATCGAAGTAACCGGCAGCTACCGGTTGCAGCAGCTCGGTGGCGATTGGCAGGCCGCGCTCGATCATGCTCAGCATCAGCCCTCGAGACAGGGCGATACCTGAATGCATGTCATCGCTGCCATCCAGATGCGGGTCGTAGGCCAGGCCTTTCCAGCCTACCGTGGTACGCGGTTTTTCGACGTAGGCGCGCATCACCAGCAGCAGTTTGTCATCGACTTCACGGCTGAGGGCGGCCAGGCGGTCGGCGTATTCCAGGGCCGAGCGTGGGTCGTGGATCGAGCACGGGCCGACGATGACCAGCAAACGCTGATCGCGACCTTCGAGGATGTCGCGGATGGCTTGGCGGTGGGCTTGGACTTGCTGGGCGAGTTCGCTGGGCAGCGGCATTTGCTGCTTGAGCAGGTGCGGGCTGGGCAGGCGCTTGCTGACGGTGGTATTGGCCGCTTGCGGCTGGGTCAGGGGCAGGGCGAGGCTGGAAGCTTGCATGGCGTTTTTCCCTGGGCGGACGGCGGGTTCTGGCCCGCACGGTCGGCCCTATCGAGGTGTTCGACAGATCGTTGAGTGCGTATCGGCTGCTGCATTGCCACCGGTGGAAGACCGATCGGAGGCGGCAGGCTGGCCCGAACGGGATTGGCTAAATCGCCAGGCATAGGTGTTTGCGTCGTAATAAGTGGCGTAGTTCATCAATCTGTCCTCAATGTGAATCGGTGTTGTTCAAAGGCCGGAAAAGCAAAACCCCCGGTCGGGGAGCCGACCGGGGGTTTGAGTATTCTCATGTTCGGCGGCCCCTCGAAGGTGGGCGCCGGATGGGTATCGGCGCCTAGTGGCTAAACCAATACCCAAAGTAATAGCTGGCAGGTGCCACGCAGCCGGCAACAGCCAGCACAGGACGCAGGTGGCGACCGGTGTTGTTGGCGTGGTTGCAGGTGTGTTTCGGCATGTTGCTCTCCAGTGAATGAGCCCGAGCTTACTTCAGTTGGTACGGGCCATTCAATGGATAAATGCGATGGGGTGAATCATTTATTTTTGTACTAGTTGGTTCAATGGCCGTAGCGCCCGACCAGGCTCTGAGCGCCCAGCGCGTGGCCTTGCAGCAACTGCAGCAGGCCACTGCGGTCCAGGCCCTCGGGCAGCGTACCCAGCGGCAGGTCGGTGGCGATCAGGGTCAGTGCGTAGTGGTGCGGGTTGTCGCCGGCGGGCGGGCAGGGGCCACGGTAGCTCAGGGTGCCACGCGAGTTGCGGCCTACAGTCACGTACTGCCCGCTAAGCCCGGCCGCCCCCTCCTTGAGCCCTTCGTGCTCCGGGTCGATGTTGTAGGCGAGCCAGTGCACCACGCCGAGCCCCTTGCTACCGTCCGGATCGAACATGATCAGTGCCAGCGACCGGGTACCCTCGGGCAGGTTGTCCCAGCTCAGTTGTGGAGTACGTTCTTCGCCAGCACCGCAGGCCGGGTCCAGGCCGACCTGTTGCAGGGCAATGACCCCGCCATCGGTGAACGATGAGGAGCTTATCGACAACGCGCCTTGGTTGCTGCCGGCGGCCAGCGCAGTGCACGGCAGCAGGGCCGCGAGCAGCCAGGGTGTGAGGTTCATGGCGAATCCTTGGCAGGGCGATGGACCGCAGTGTAGCCCAGGCCCGCTTCAGTGGCTGTCCTGATCCTCGGCGGTGCCGCCCGTGTGCCCGGCGCCGGAACCGGTGGCTTCGCCGGTGCTGTTGGAGCCCCCGCTGGCGCCATCGGCGGCATCGGTGCTACTGCCGGTATCACTCGCGTCGTTGCTTTTGCCGCTGCCGGGGCTGTTGACGCTGCTGCCTTCACCGGCGGTCTTGCCCCCGGACTGGTCGGTTTGCGGGCGGCTATCAGTGTTGGTGTCGGTAGCGGCAAAACTGGTGCCGGTGAGGGAGGCCAAGGCCAGGGCCAGGCACAGCGAGAGCGGACGAATGCGGATCATGGGGTGGCTCCTTTGCGGATGATCTGTCATTCGTTTGGCTAGGGGCTGCTGGCGGGGTGCGTTCCAGGCGACGAGTGGTCGTTTGGCCCAGGGCCGCACAGCGGCCCCCTGGCTCAGTGGGTTTCGCTGCGTGAGGCCTGCAATGGCTCGGCTGGCTCCAGCGGCGGATGCTCCTGCGCCGCATGCATCAGGTCTTCGGTCACCCGCAACTCGGCGCCGGTGGGCGAGAAGGTGGTCGAAGCGGTGAACGGCGCCGGGTGCTCTGCCGCCGGGCGTTTGCCGCGGCGCCACATGAAGAAGCACACCATGGCCAGGTTGACCACGGCAAACGCCCAGAACAGCCCAGCCTCGCCAAACTCGGTCATCATTGGCGAGATAGCGACCGGTGCCATGGCCGAGCCCAGCGAGTTGATCAGCAGCAGGCCCTGGATCATCGGCACCAGGGCATCGGACGGCGCCCGGTCGGCTGCATGGCTGACCGCTACCGGGTACAGGGTGAACACACCGCCCCCCAGCAGGAACAGCGTGGCCGGCAGCAGGAACGAGTCCGATGGCAGGAATACCGTTACGAGCGACAGCACAACGCACAACCCGGCAAGGGCGAGCAGCACATCGAGGCGGTCCTTGCGGTCGGACCAGCGCCCGACCGGGTATTGCAGCAGCATCGCGCCAAGGATCACCCAGGCCATCATGTTGCCGACCTCACCCACCTCCAGGCCAATACGTTGCAGGTACAGCGGCAGCAGGGCATAGATACCGGCAATGGCCACGCCCGAACCGAAGCAGCCGACCAGGCCTGAGGGGGCCACGCCCAGCAACTGGCGGGGTTTGAGAGGTTCGACCTGGTCAAGCAACGGTGACACCCGCGGCAGGATCACGATGGGCAGCACTGACAGCGCAGCAAGCACGCCGGCCAGCATGAAGGGGGCGGTGTCACCCAGCTGGGTGATTTCGCCCAGGCCAGCCTGGGCGATCACCCCTGCGCCATAAAAGGCGATCATGTACAGCGCGAGCAAGCGCCCGCGGATTTTCGCGTCACCGGCCAGTAGCAGCCAGCTTTCGATCACCAGGAACACGCCCACTGCGGCCCAGCCGTTGATCAGGCGCAGTACCGACCACCAGGTCACGTCGTAGAACAGCCCTTGCAGCAGGATAGTCACGGCGATCAGCGAGGCGAAGCTGGTGTAGGCGCGGATGTGGCCGATGCGCAGGATCAACCGGTCGTTGAAGATGGCGCCGAGGGTCAGGCCGATGAAGTAGGTCGACGACACGATCCCGATAGTGGTGGCAGACTCACCGGCAGCGCCCAGGCGCAGGGTGGTCAGCGAAGACATGAAGCCGTTGCCCAAGGCGATGATGAACAGCCCGAGCAGGGGCGCCAGCGCCATGGCCAGCAAACGCGGAGACATAGGTACCTCTGGTTGGAAGAGCGGAATGAGCGCCTTCTCGGACGCGCACACGGGCTCACCCCGACAAGGGGCGAGTAGCTGCACGGATGCGACCTGGGCAAGACTCAACCGCTGGGCCCTTGGGAAATGGGCCGGGCGGGGAGGGTTGAGCCTATTTCACATGTGCGTTCATGTGTTCAGGCACGGACTCTGTCGTTGCTGCCGGTTGCCACCGTTCAAGGCGACGGGCGAAAAGGAAGCGCGATTCTACGGGCTTGCAAGCATTTGCCCAAGGGGCCTGGGTATGCGACGAGACGCCGCAGCCTGGGGAAGACATGCAGGTGTCCTGGGCAGACATCCTGCGGCCGGTTCGGGTTGTGCAGGCGCGGCCTTGTGATACTGCATAATGCAGGCCCTACCCGAAGGAAGGCATTCCATGTTCGCGTCGCTGTTCGCAGTCCTGGCCCCGGTGTTCATTGTCGCCGGCATCGGCTATGCCTGGGCCCGCAAGGGCCTGGCCTACCCCACCGACTTCATCGCCCGGCTGGTGATGACGGTCGGCACCCCGTCGTTGGTGCTGTCCACCCTGAGCCGCACCGAACTCGACCCGAATGCCTTCACCAGCATGGCCATGGCCTGCCTGCTGTGCACCTTGGGCATGGCCCTGGCCGCGTTGCTGGTGTGCCGTGCCTCGGGCATGCACTGGCGGGTGCTGTTGCCGGCCTTCATGTTCCCCAACACCGGCAACATGGGCCTGCCGATCAGCCTGTACGCCTTCGGTGAACATGGCCTGGCGCTGGCCGTAGCCTTCTTCCTGACGTTGTCGATTGTACAGTTCACCATTGGCATGGCCATTTCCGGCACCGCCGCTTCGCTCAAGGCATTGCTGCACAACCCCATCGTGCTCAGCCTGGCCGGCGCCATGCCGATCATTTTCCTGGGTTTCGAGCCCCCGCGCTGGTTGGCCAACACGGCGGACTTGCTGGGCGGCATGACGATCCCGCTGATGCTGCTGACACTGGGGGTGTCGCTGGCCAGCATTCGTCTGCGCCATGTCGGCAGCGGCATGCTGCTGGGCGGGTTGCGTATCGGGCTGGGCGCTGCGGTGGGCTGGGTGGTGGGCGCGGCACTGGGCATGGACGGCCTTGAGCGTGCAGTGCTGGTGGTGCAATCGGCGATGCCGGTGGCTGTCTTCAACTACCTGATGGCGGTGCGCGCCAACCGTGAACCGGAGCAGGTGGCGAACCTGGTGATGTGCTCGACGGTGCTGTCGTTTGCCTGGTTGCCGGTGGTCCTGGCCTGGTGGATGTAGGCCTGTACCGACGATAGTGCCGGTACAGGCTTCGGGCTACTGGGCCAGCAACTGGTCATCCACCCAGCCTTGGCTGGTCAGCACCAGGGTTCGGGTTTCCTTGAGCGGGGCAGCATTGCTGGCCACCGCCTGGCCCAAGCCGGCGATGCTGGCCTTCACCTGATCATTGGCGGCCCACGCCGGCAACTCGATGATCTTGTAGGCATAGGTCACATTCGACAGCTTCTGCCCGGTTGCCTCGCTCGGCTCACTGAACTGCTCGATCGCCGTCACTTGCGCCTTGCCGAAGCACAGCCCGGCGCCTGCCTTGTAGTATTTGCGGCCTTCATCGGTCAGGTCGTAGGCGTAGTAGATATCCGTGCGTGCCGGCGACCACAGCCGGGCCGGTATTTCGGTGCGCGAAATTTCCTTCTCGCTGACCACGCCTACCTGCGCCAGGGCGTGCAACGCCTTGTTGGTGCCGTGCACGTCGAAGTCCTGGGTCTTGGTAGGGAACGAGCTGATGACGAAACAGTGTGGGTACCGGGTATCCAGGGAGGCCTGGGCAGCCTTGTGGAAACTGGCCTTGATGGTGTCCTGGCTGTCGGAGCAGCCGGCCAGTGTTGCCAGCAGTGCCAGTGGCACGATCTTCCTGTACATGGTGAAACTTCCTTGGCGACGGATCGTGCGCGATTAAAACCCACGGGTTAGAGCGGCGCAATCGTGGCACGACGGCATCCCTGTAGGGGCTGCCGGGGTTACATCACTGTTCGCCCCGGGTGTCGATACTGACCACCACCGACATCCCTGGGCGCAGATGCCTGGCAGTCGGCTGGTCGGCATCCACCGTGATGCGCACCGGTATGCGCTGGGCGATCTTGACGAAGTTGCCAGTGGCGTTGTCCGCCTGCAGCAAGGCGAATTCAGAGCCGGTGGCCGGCGAAATCTGCTGCACATGGCCCCGTAGCTTCAGGTGGTTCAGCGCGTCTACGGTAAAGCTCACGGGCTGGCCGATACGCACATTGGCCATCTGGGTTTCCTTCATGTTGGCAATCACCCAAAGGGTGTCGGGCACCAGCGCCATGAGCTGCGCGCCGGAGTTGACATAAGCACCCAGGCGGGTGCCGATCTGCCCCAGCTGGCCATCGCGCGGGGCCGTGACGCGGGTGTTGTCGAGGTCGATGCGTGCCAGCTCCACGGCGGCCTTGGCGTTCTCCACCGAGGCCTCGAGTGCGGCCCGGTTGACCACCACGGTCTCACGGTCCTGGCGGGCGATTTCCAGCGCCGCCCTGGCCTGGGCCAGGCTGGCGACGGCAGCGGCCGCACTGGCACGGGCCAGGTCCAGGTCGCGGCGCGACACCGAGCCATCGTTGACCAGCGCCTGGTTGCGGCCGAGGTCAGCCTTGGCCTTGGCCGCCTGGGCCGCAGCATCGCCGATGGCGGCCTGGCGCTGGGCAATGGTGGCTTCGGCGCTTTTGCGCTGCTGCTGGTTGTTGGCCAGGGCCGCCAACTGCTGTTGCAGCTGGGCGCTGGCCTGGGCAAGGCGCTGTTTGTAGATACGGTCGTCCAGTTGCACCAGCAGGTCGCCGGCCTTGACGAACTGGAAGTCATGCACCGGTACATCGACGACGTAGCCACTGAGCTGCGGGCCGATGATGGTCACCTGGCCCCGCACCAGGGCGTTCTCGGTGCTTTCGATGGCGCTGCTGAATGGCGGCAGGCGCCAGGCATACAGCACCAACAGGATGCCGGCCAAGGCCACGGCGGCGAAGCTGATGGATGACAGGATGCGTACCCGCCGCGTGCGTACCGGGCTGGTTGGTTCACTGGGCGGTGTGACGCCCTCCGGGGTTTCAGCGATGGCGGTGGTGGTCGTGGTGCGGGTGTCGTCGGTCATCGGGTGGGCGCGCCGGGGGTAGAGTCGGTAAGGGTGGCCTGACGTTTCACATGCCAGAGCCAGGTGCTGCGGATACAGATCCAGATCATGGTCAGGATAGCGATGCTGCCAATCAGCACGAACACATCGTTGTAGGCCATGACGTTCGCTTCACGGGTAGCAGCGCTGGCCAGCAGGCGCATGCCGGCTTCACTGCGCAAGGCAGGGTCGGCAATGATGCCGCCGTAACCGGCACCCCCGCTTTGAACGCGGGCATTGACCAGGGGTTCCAGGTAGCTGAGGCGATCCATCAGGTGGCTGGAGTGAAACTTTTCCCGCCAGGTCTGGAAGGTGCCCAGCAACGCCGCACCAATCAGGCCGCCGAGGTTGTTGCAGATGCCGAACAACACCGAAAAACTGACCAGGTTGCGCGGGTTGGCGCGCACATGGCTGATGCCCAGGGCCATCGACGGGCCGAGGAAGAAGGTGCTGCCGAAGGCCAGCAGGAACTGGCTCAAGTACATCTGAGCCGGGCGTGTGAGGTTGCTGGAACTGCTGTCCATGAAGGCGCCGGCGGCCATGGCCAACAGCGAGACGAACAGCGGCATCACCAAGTGGTTGGGGTTGATGGTGAGGGCGCTGCTGGCCAGGCCTGCGACAGCGCCCAACAGCATGATCCAGTACAGCGAGCGCATCTGCTCGCTGCCCATGTTCAGCGCCTGCAGGAAACCGACCGCGCCGGTGGACTGTTCCGAGGTCACCATGCGGATCAGCACCACGCACAGGGCCAGGCGTATGATGGCGCCACTGCCCAGCCAGTGGGTCATCAACAAGGGGTTGCGGCGATTGTGCTCGATGGCCAGGCCGCTGAAGACCAGCGCGATCGACGCCGCCAGTGCCACGCCGATCCACGGCGCCTCCAGCCACCAGTCGATGCGCCCCAGCGACAGTACGGCGCAGAGCAGTGCGGTACCGCTGGCGATCAAGGTGAAGGTCAGGAAGTCGAGGGGTTCGAATGTTTTAAAACGGTCACCGGGCGGCAATTTCAGCAGCAGTACGCAACCCAGTGCGGTGAGTGCCAGGCCCAGCTCGAACAGGTACAACCCGCGCCATTCGGCGATTTGCAGAAGGTCTTCGGAAAAGATCCGGGCCAGCGGTAGCGCCAGCTGCGAGGCGCCCAGGCCCAGTACCATGGCCTTGAGCCGCCACTGCGCCGGGAAGGCCTGAATCATGTAATACAGCCCCAGCGAGCTGAGCGCCGCGCCGACCATGCCGTGGGCCGCGCGAACGGCGATGGCAGAGTTCAGGTCGTTGACCAGCAGGTGGGCGAAGGTGACCAGCACGTACAGCACCAGAAACACTTCGGTGAAGGCACGCAGGCCAAACTGTTGGCGGAACTTCACCAACAGCAGGTTGATGGAGACGTTGGTCATCACATAGGCGGCCGGCAGCCAGGCCATTTCCGCGGTGGTTGCACCCAGGGCGCCTTGCAGGAACACCAGGTTGGCGGTGACCAGCGCGTTGCCCAGGCCACCGGTGATTGCCACCAGCAGGCCGACCACGCCGTAGGCCAGGCGCTTGGCTGGCGAATGCAGGGGCGTGGAAGGGGAGCCTGGCAGGCTGGGCTTTTCGTGGGGGAGCCACTGGCGGGGGGCGTATTTATCCATCGGCAGACTTTACTTTAGCGACGCTTGGGGCTGCTAGGTGCGTCCTTTGGTTTTTGTGCTGGGGTCGAGATCGGGCGCCGCCCGCTACAACGCTTTGGCCAGAAACTCGGCCGTGCGGCTTGCCCTGCACCCGGCCACCACCTGCGGGGTGCCGCTGACCACCACCTTGCCCCCGGAATCCCCGGCCCCCGGGCCAATATCGATCACCCAGTCACTCTGCGCCACCACCCGCATGTCATGTTCGACCACCACCACGCTGTGGCCCCCCTCGACCAGGTGGTTGAGCTGCACCAGCAGCCGGTCGATGTCCTGCGGGTGCAAGCCGTTGGTAGGCTCATCCAGCACATACAGCGTGGCCCCGCGGGCCGTGCGCTGCAGTTCGGTCGCCAGCTTGATGCGCTGCGCTTCGCCTCCGGACAGTTCGGTGGCAGGCTGGCCCAGGCGCAGGTAACCCAGGCCGATATCCTGCAGCACCTGCAGGCAACGCCGCACGGGAGGCTGGTCGGCAAATGCTGCCAGTGCCTGTTCGACGGTCAGCTGCAGCACTTGCGCGATGTTCATGCCCTGCCAGCTCACCGCCAGGGTTTCGGGGTTGTAGCGGGCGCCATGGCAGGTCGGGCAGGGTGCGTAGACACTGGGCATGAACAGCAACTCGACGCTGACGAAACCTTCGCCTTCGCAGTTGGCGCAACGGCCCTTGGCGACGTTGAAGGAAAACCGCCCGGCATCGAAGCCTTGCGCTTTGGCGTGTTCGGTGCCGGCGAATAGCTTGCGTACATGGTCGAACAGGCCAGTGTAGGTGGCCAGGTTGGAGCGGGGCGTGCGGCCGATCGGCTTCTGGTCGACCTGCACCAGGCGCTTGATGCTGCCAAGGCCCGCACTCACATGGCCGCTGCTGGCCTGTTCCGGCGCGTCTTCCAGGCTCTGTGCTTCGGCCTCGCTCCGTTGCTCGACATGGCCCAGGTGCGCGCCCACCAGTTCCAGCAGGGCCTGGCTGACCAGGCTGGACTTGCCCGAGCCGGAAATACCGGTAACGGCGGTAAAGCAGCCAAGCGGGAAGGCGGCGCTGACGTTGTGCAGGTTGTTGCGGGTGATGCCTTCAAGCTTCAGCCAGTCGCGGGCCTGGCGGGGCTGACGCGTGGTCCGGGCCGGCGCGCTGAACAGGTAGGCGCGAGTGCGTGACGGCTCGACCTCGGCCAGGCCTGCGGGTGGCCCGCTGTACAGAATGGTGCCGCCATGCTCACCGGCCGCTGGCCCGACATCCACCAGCCAATCAGCGCGGCGCATGGTGTCCAGGTCATGCTCCACCACATACACCGAGTTGCCAGCGTGCTTCAGGCGCTGCAGGGCTGCGAACAGTGCTTCGCTGTCGGCGGGGTGCAAACCGGCCGAAGGTTCGTCGAGCACGTAGATCACGCCGAACAGCTGCGAATTCAGCTGGGTGGCCAGGCGCAGGCGTTGCAGTTCACCAGAAGACAGGGTCGGAGTGCTGCGCTCCAAGGCCAGATAACCCAGGCCAAGCTCGAGCAGGGTATCGATGCGTTCGAGCAACTCGTTGGCGATGCGTTGGGCTGCCAGGCGCTTTTCTACCGTCAGCGGGTCCTGTTTTCGGGTCAGGTAGTCCGCTGCCGCCACCTTCCGGAACACATCCGCCAGCGCCTGCAACGACAGCTGCGACAGCTCGGCGATGTCCAGGCCGGCGAAGGTCACGCCCAGCGCCGCGCGCTTCAGGCGCTTGCCCTGGCACAGCGGGCAGGGGCTGGGGCGCATGTACTGGGCCACGCGCTTGCGCATCTGCGCGCTCTGCGAGTGCATGAAGGTATGCAGCACGTAACGGCGGGCACCCATGAACGTGCCTTGATAGCTGGGCTCCAGCTTGCGCTTGAGCGCTTGGCGGGTCTGTGCAGGGGTCAGGCCGGCATACACGGGGGCGGTGGGGGTATCTTCAGTGAACAGAATCCAGTCGCGCTGCGCCTGAGGCAGATCGCGCCAAGGCATATCGACGTCATAGCCCAGCGTGACCAGGATGTCGCGCAGGTTCTGACCTTGCCAGGCCATTGGCCACGCGGCCACTGCACGCTCACGGATGGTCAGGGACGGGTCCGGGACCATGGTCGCTTCGGTCACCTCGTAGACACGCCCCAGGCCATGGCACTGCGGGCAAGCGCCCTGGGGCGTGTTCGGAGAAAAGTCTTCGGCGTACAGCAGCGCTTGCCCTGCCGGGTAGTGGCCAGCGCGGGAATAGAGCATGCGGATCGAACTGGACAAGGTGGTCACGCTACCCACCGAGGAACGAGCACTCGGCGTGCCGCGTTGTTGCTGCAAGGCCACCGCTGGCGGCAGGCCCTCGATACTGTCCACGTCTGGTACACCCACCTGGTCAATCAGGCGCCGGGCATAGGGTGCCACCGATTCGAAATAGCGGCGCTGGGCTTCGGCGTAAAGGGTGGAGAATGCCAACGAAGACTTCCCCGAGCCGGACACGCCGGTGAAGACCACCAAGGCGTCGCGGGGGATATCAACATCGATGTTCTTCAGGTTGTGTTCACGGGCACCGCGCACCCGGACGAAACCGCTTGGTGTGGTTGAGCGTGTGGGCATGACGCGGTCCTTGGCTGGCTGAGCCGCCCAAGGTAGCAGTAATTGCGATGCCTGTACGGGATCACGCCATGTTCCACAGGGTGGAACCATATTCAATTGTGCTCTTGAGCTACGCGCGCAAACCTGTGACCTGGCACGACCTGCCCCCCACGTCGTGATCTCAAGGCGAACAACAAGAACGGGAAATCACCCGCGCGAGGAGACTCTGCATGTCCCGACACCAGCACATCCTGGCCTGGCTGAACGATGTGGCCAGCGACCTGCACGCAATCCGTCACGATATCCACGCTCACCCGGAACTGGGCTTTGAAGAAAGCCGTACCTCGGCACTGGTTGCCCGGTTGCTCGAGGCGTGGGGCTACGAGGTGCACACGGGCATCGGCCAGACAGGCGTGGTCGGTGTATTGCGCAATGGCAGCAGCCAACGCCGCCTGGGCCTGCGCGCCGACATGGACGCGCTGCCCATCCACGAAGCAACGGGCGCGGCATACAGCAGCCAGCACCCAGGCTGCATGCACGCCTGCGGCCACGACGGGCACACCACCATGCTGTTGGGCGCCGCACGCTACCTGGCGGCAACCCGGCAGTTCGACGGCACCCTGACACTGATCTTCCAGCCGGCCGAGGAGGGCCAGGGCGGCGCCGAGGCGATGCTGGCCGACGGCTTGCTGGAGCGTTTCCCCTGCGATGCCCTGTTCGGCATGCACAACATGCCGGGGTTGCCGGCCGGGCATCTGGGCTTTCGCGAGGGGCCGATGATGGCGTCGCAGGACCTGCTCACCGTCACGCTCGACGGTGTTGGTGGCCATGGCTCGATGCCGCACCTGACCGTCGACCCGCTGGTGGCGGCGGCCAGTGTGGTAATGGCGCTGCAAACCGTGGTCGCCCGCAACATCGATGCACAAGAAGCTGCGGTGGTCACGGTCGGTGCGTTGCAGGCCGGCGAAGCAGCCAACGTCATTCCTCAGCAGGCGCTGCTGCGCCTGAGCCTGCGCGCGCTCAACGCCGAGGTGCGGGCGCAGACCCTGGCGCGGGTGCGGGCGATCATCGTCAGCCAAGCCGAAAGCTTTGGCTGCCGCGCCAGTATCGAACACCGCCCGGCCTATCCGGTGCTGGTCAACCATGCCGAGGAAAACGCCTTCGCCATGCAGGTAGGGGTCGAGTTGCTCGGGGCTGATGCGGTGGATGGCAACACCCGCAAGCTGATGGGCAGCGAAGACTTCGCTTGGATGCTGCAGCGCTGCCCGGGCGCCTACCTGTTCATCGGCAACGGCGTATCACGGCCGATGGTGCACAACCCGGCCTACGACTTCAACGACGACATCCTGCTGACCGGCGCCGCCTACTGGTGCGCGCTGGCAGAGCGGTGGCTCGCGCCCATCTGATCCTCTTTCTGACGACTGCCGCTGGAACCTGGGCGCGACCGCGCCCGGGCGATCACCCAATCATTGTGTGGAGTGTTCCCTATGCAGACTTCGAGCACCGGCGTGTCGCGTACCCGGCAAGTGGTGGCCGCCGTTATCGGCAACGCCCTGGAATGGTATGACTTTATCGTGTACGGCTTTCTGGCCAGCATCATCGCCCGGCAGTTCTTCCCGTCCGACGACGAATACGCCTCGCTGCTGATGGCATTGGCCACCTTCGGCGTCGGCTTTTTCATGCGCCCGGTGGGTGGCGTGTTGCTGGGCATGTATTCCGATCGCAGAGGCCGCAAGGCTGCCATGCAGATGATCATCCGCCTGATGACCGTGTCGATCGCCATGATCGCCTTTGCTCCGGACTACCTGGCGATCGGCATGGCTGCGCCGCTGCTGATCGTGGTGGCGCGCATGCTGCAGGGCTTTGCCACTGGCGGTGAGTATGCCAGCGCCACGGCCTTTCTGGTGGAAAGCGCGCCGGCCCATCGCAAGGGCCTGTATGGCTCCTGGCAACTGGTGGGGCAATGCCTGGCGGTATTCTCCGGCGCGACGATGGTGGCGCTGGTCACCCACCTGTGCTCGCCCGAGACGCTGGACAGCTGGGGCTGGCGCATCCCGTTCGTGCTGGGCCTGCTGATCGGCCCGGTTGGCCTCTGGATCCGCAAGCACATGGAAGACCCCGAGGAGTTCATCGAGGCGCGTCGCCAGGCCAAAGGCCAGTCGCCGAGCCTGATGCAGGTGCTGCGTGAGCATCGGCGCAGCCTGCTGGTGTCGATGGGCCTGGCCTGTGGTGCGACGGTGTCGTTCTACGTGGTGCTGGTGAACATGCCGACCTTTGCCCACAAGAGCCTCGGCCTGCCGCTGGACCAGGTGCTGCTGGTACAGATGCTTGCCGTAGGGCTGATGACCATCGTCATTCCCTTGGCCGGAGCGTTGTCTGACCGGCTGGGGCGACGCCCGGTGCTGATGGCTTTCACCCTGGCGTTCTTCGTGATGGTCTACCCCCTGTATGTGTGGGTGGCCGCTGCGCCATCCCTGGAGCGACTGCTGGTCATGCAACTGCTGCTGTGCACGGCCATCGGCGGGTTCTTCGGCCCGGCACCTACTGCCTTGGCCGAGCAGTTCCCGGTCGACGTGCGCTCTACGGGTGTTTCGGTGGCCTATAACGTGGCGGTAATGGTGTTCGGCGGTTTCGCCCCGCTGATCGTCACCTGGTTGACGAAAGTGCTCGGCACCCCCGTTGCGCCATCGTTCTACGTATTGTTTGCCTGTCTTCTGACCCTGTTGGGTACTTATTGCCTGAAAGAAGCACCCCGTGCGGGCAAACCTGCCGCCTTCAACCTTGGAGTGAAACCGTGAAGCCGCTAGCCATCGACCCCATCGTGGCCCTTGACGCCGAGGCGTTGTCCCAATCCATCCATGCCCGCCAGCTGTCCTGCCGGGAAGTGATGCAGGCCTACCTGGCGCACATCGAGCGCTGCAACCCGCAGGTCAATGCGCTGGTGTCGATGCGCCCGGCCGAGGCGCTGCTGGCCGAGGCCGACGAGCGCGACCGCGAACTGGCCCTGGGCCATTCGCGCGGCTGGATGCATGGCATGCCACAGGCCATCAAGGACCTGGCCGCCACTGCCGGGCTGCGCACCACGATGGGGTCGCCGTTGTTTGCCGAGCAGGTTCCCGAGCATGACGCGATCAGTGTGGCGCGGGTACGGGCGAGCGGGGCGCTGATCGTGGGCAAGACCAATGTGCCCGAGTTCGGCCTGGGCTCGCAGACCTACAACACGCTGTTTGGCACTACCACCAACGCCTACGACCACCAGCGTGTGGCGGGCGGCAGCAGCGGCGGGGCGGCGGCTGCCCTGGCCATGCGCCTGCTGCCGGTAGCCGACGGCAGCGACATGATGGGTTCGCTGCGTAACCCGGCAGCGTTCAACAACGTGTTCGGTCTGCGCCCTTCGCAGGGGCGGGTGCCGCACGGGCCGGCACCGGAGCTGTTCGTGCAGCAGCTGGCTACCGAGGGCCCAATGGGCCGCAGTGTGACCGACGTGGCGCGCCTGCTGTCGATCCAGGCCGGCGTCGACGTGCGGGCGCCCTTGTCGCTCAGTGAAGGGCGGCGCGATTTTACTGCCGGGCTGCAGCGTGACTGCCGTGGCGTACGGGTGGGCTGGCTGGGCGATTACAACGGCTACCTGCCGCTGGACGACGGGGTGATGAACCTGTGTGAGGCAGCGCTGGCCGACTTTACCGAGCTGGGTTGTCGGGTCGAGGCCTGCCAGCCTGCATTCGACCTTGCCCGTTTGTGGCAATGCTGGCTGACCCACCGCCATTTCCTGGTGCACGGCAACCTCGGCGGGGCCTATGCCGACCCGAAAAAGCGGGCACTGCTCAAGCCCGAAGCCCAGTGGGAGGTGGCGGGCGGTTTGCAACTGAGTGCGGCGACGCTGTACCAGGCCTCGCTGGACCGCAGCGACTGGTACCGGGCACTGGCCAAGTTGTTCGAACGTTACGATTTCCTGCTGTTGCCCTCGGCCCAGGTGTTCCCTTTCGATGCACAGCAGGCCTGGCCAACGGTGGTCGGGGGGCAGACGATGGACACCTATCACCGCTGGATGGAGGTCGTGATCGGGCCGACCCTGGCCGGCCTGCCGAGCATCAGCGTGCCGGTTGGCTTCAATGCGGCCGGCTTGCCCATGGGCCTTCAGATCATAGGCCCGGCCCAGGCTGACCACGCCGTGTTGCAGCTGGCATTCGCCCATGAGCAGCTCACCCGTTGGGTGCCGCGCTGCCCGCCGCAGGGCCTGCAGGCGCCGTGAAAGCGCCATGCAGGCGCGGATCTTGCTGGCTATTCTGACCATCCCGCTACAAGGAGGTCATACCCATGGGCATCACGGCAGACAATGGCGGCGTGCGTTCGGTGGAACGGGCCCTGGCCATCGTCGACCTGCTCGGCGAACACCAGGCACTGGGCCTTGAAGAGCTGCATTACCTGACCGCGCTGCCCAAGGCTACGGTGTCACGTATGCTCGCCACTTTGCAGGAGCAAGGCTGGGTGTACCGTGGCCTGAGTGACCGGCGCTACCGGTTGAGTGCGCGTCGCCTGTATGGCGACCGCCAGCTGCGTTTCAAGCGGCGCCTCGTGGAAAGCGCTGCGCCACTGCTGCTGGAGCTGAGTGAGCGCACTGGCCTGGTGGTGGACCTGTCGTGTTTCGACGGTGAGCGGCTGGAGGTGATGGAAAGCGCCATCCCCCAGGTCTTGCGCAAGCGGTACCCGCACACCTGTCAAATCGTCGGGCACCATGCCAGCCTGTTTCATTCGGCGATGGGGCGGGCCTGCCTGGGCGAGCTGGCGGTGGATGAAGTGAAGCGCCTGGCATCCCATGCGCGGGTCGGTGACGAAACCGTGCTGCGCGCCATCGAGGAAGAGGCGCACAAGGGCTTTGGCCAGCGCACCGAAGGGCATTGGGAGTACCCGGTGCGCCTGCCGCACCTCATCCGTGCCATCGCCTTGCCGGTGCATGCCGAAGGGCGCCTGGCCGGGAGCATCGCCTTGCATTGGCCGCTGGACCAGGCACCGGTCGAGCGTGTGCTGAACCTGCACCTGAACAGCCTGGCGAGCACCGTGGGCGAGGTGCAGCGGGCTTTGGCCTGATCATTCACTGGCCTTCCCGAAACCCGCTGGGGCTCACCCCCGCCTGCTTGCGAAAGAACCGGCTGAAATAGCCCACATCGGCAAACCCAAGCTCGTGCGCGATTGCCTTCACATTCAGGCTCGAATGCCCGAGCATGCGTTTGGCCTCCAGCACCAGCCGGGCATTGATCACGTTCATTGGCGTCATGCCCAGGTGCTCCTGGCACAGCCGGCCCAGCGTAGCCGGGGTCATGCCCAGCTCTGCAGCGTACTGCGCCAGTGGCCAATGCACGCGATAGTGCATGTCGACCAGCTCACGAAACGCGGTCAACTGCTGGCTGCGTCTTGACACCGGGCGCAGCTCAGCCTGTGGCAGCTGCGGCTCATGACGCAGTACCTGAATCACCAGCGTCAGCAGCAGCGCCATGCTGCTGGCCACATGCTCGCGGGCGCGATTGTGGTACTCCTCGCGCAGGGCACGGCACAGCGGCAGCAGCGGGTCTTCGTCGGCTGGCCATCGCGGCAGGGCGATCACCTGCGGCTTGCGCAGCTGCGCCCCGAGGCTGGGTGCCAGTACCTGGGCGATGCCTTCCAGCGGGTGCTGGGCAGCCGTGATCACTTGGCCTTCGACCTGTCCAGACCAATGAAAACCATGCACCACCTGCGCCGGTACATACACCACGCAGGGCGCCTGCACCTGCAGGCGGTCACTGTCGAACAGCACCTCGCCGCCCCCGCTTTGCAGGTACAGCAGTTGCAGCAGGCCGTCATGACGGTGTGCGGCAATTTCCCAGTTGTGCGCGCCAGAGCGCTTGGAAATCTGCTCCACATGCAGGGATTCGTGCCATACCGGCTGCGCGGCTTCACCGTACAGGGCGTAAGTGGGGATCTTGTTCATGTTGTTGTAATTGTTCTGTCCGCTACAGGGCCACTGTGCCACAGCGACACGCAACCTTCAGGGCGTCGGGGAAAAATTGACCGGAATGTGGTGCGGGTTGCAGGTTTTGTCCATTCTGTCGATGTGCCTGCCGGCCATAGGCTGTGGCCCAGAACAAGCGACACTCTGGAGAGCTGCATGCACAACAACAAGATTCCCTCTCAGTGGCTGGGCCTGGATTCGGCCGTCTGCGTGATTACCGGCGCGGCCGGTGGCATAGGTGCGGCGCTGGCTGCTGCGCTGGTCGAGCAGCAGGCCCATGTGGTGCTGCTGGACCGCGACCTGGGCAAATGCCGCGAACTGGCGGCCACAATGGGTGAGCACAGTGCCGGCGAAATCACTGCCCTGGCCTGTGACATTGCCGACCCGGCCAGCGTGGAGCAGGCCGCCGCCCAGGTACAAGCGCTGCATGGGCGCTGCGATGTACTGGTCAACAATGCCAGCGTGCTGCGCCCCGGCGCACTGGACACGTTGAGCCTTGAACACTGGAACCAGGTGCTCGCGGTCAACCTGAGTGGCTACCTGTTATGCGCCCAGGCCTTTGGCCGCTCGATGTTGGCCCGCGGCCAAGGCCGCATGGTGCACGTGGCCTCGATTGCTGCCCATTATCCGCAGCCCAACAGCGGCGCCTACAGCGCGGCCAAAGCCGGCGTCAGCATGCTGTCACGGCAGATTGCCGTGGAATGGGGGCCGCGCGGTGTGCGCAGCAATGCGGTGTGCCCTGGGTTGATTCGCACGCCATTGTCGGCGGCGTTCTATGCCGACCCAGCGGTGGAGCGCCAACGCAGTGCCATGACTGCCAATCAACGCATCGGCGAACCACAAGACATCGCCGAGGCTGTGCTGTTCCTGGCCAGCCGCCGCGCCGACTATATCAACGGTGCTGAGCTGACCGTGGATGGCGGGCTGGAGAGCATGCCCATGGCCCTGATCCCGCGCCCGGGTTTCGAGGGGGCAGGCCAATGAATACGCGCCATTGCGATGTGCTGGTGATAGGTGCAGGGGCCGGTGGCCTGACGACCGCGATCACGGCGAAAAAACGTGGCCTGGAGGTGGTTGTCATCGAAAAGGACGACTGCTTCGGCGGCACCACGGCATTTTCCGGCGGCGTGCTCTGGGTGCCAGGCAACCCGCACGGCGGTAGCGACAGCCACGCGGCGGCCATGACCTACCTGCGCAACGAAGCAGGCGCGTGCTTCGATGCTGAGGGTGTCGAGGCATTCTTGCAGTACGCCCCACAAATGGTGGCGTTTTTCGAGCGCGAGACGGCCGTGAAGTTCGTGCCTACGCTATACCCCGACTATCACCCGCAGGTCGAAGGAGGCGTTGACGTTGGCCGTTCGATACTGGCCGCCCCCTATGACATTCGCGGTCTCGGCCAGGACATGGCACGCCTGCGCCCGCCGCTGAAAACCATCACCTTCATCGGCATGATGTTCAATTCCTCGAATGCCGACCTCAAGCACTTCTTCAATGCTACCCGTTCGTTCACCTCGTTCCTGTATGTAGCCAAGCGCCTGATGACTCATGTGAAGGAGCTGGCCCTGTACCGCCGTGGCACCCAGGTTACCAGCGGTAATGCCCTGGCGGCGCGGCTGGTGCGTTCGGCGCTGGACCTGGGGATACCAATCCTGACGGGTACCCCGGCGCGGAGGTTGCTGCAAGAAGGTGGCCGCGTGGTAGGTGCCTTGGCCGAGCAGGCCGGCAGCGAGCTGTGCATCCAGGCCCGGCGTGGGGTGGTGCTGGCCTGTGGTGGGTTCTCCCACGATGTGCAACGGCTGCGCCAGGCCTACCCACATGTGCGGCGTGGCGGCGAGCATTTTTCTCCGGTGCCGGCGGGCAATACCGGTGATGGTGCGCGGATGGCCGAGGCGTTGGGGGCCAGGGTCGATATCCGTCTGCAGGCACCCGCCGCGTGGATGCCCGTGTCGAAGGTGCCGGTGGCAGGCGGGCGGCATATAGCCTTTCCGCATTTGCTGGACCGTTACAAACCCGGTGTGATCGGTGTGCTACGTTCGGGCCGGCGTTTCACCAACGAGTCGAATTCCTACCATGACGTGGGCGCAGCGCTGATCGGGGCCTGTGAAGGTCAGGCGGAAACGGCTATGTGGCTGGTGTGCGACCGCCGCACCTTGACCAAGTACGGCCTGGGTTACGCCAAGCCTGCGCCGATGCCGCTGGGGCCGTTGTTGCGCAACGGCTACCTGCTCAAGGGCAAGACCCTGGCCGAGCTGGCCGCCAAGGCCGGGATCGATGCACAAGGGTTGGAGCAGACCGTGCGCGCTTACAACCTCGGAGCAGTTCACGGTGAAGACCGCCAGTTCGGGCGGGGCAGCACTAGCTTCAACCGCTACCTGGCCGACCCGCAGCAGCAGCCGAACCCCTGCGTGGCACCGGTGGCTGAGGGGCCGTACTTTGCCGTGAAGGTGATCATGGGCGACCTTGGCACATTCGACGGGCTACGCACCAGCGTGGTTGGCGAAGTGCTGGCGGCCGACGGCCAGGCCATCGATGGCCTGTATGCCGTAGGTAACGACCGCGCCAGCATCATGGGGGGGAACTACCCCGGGGCGGGTATCACCCTGGGGCCGATCATGACCTTTGGCTACATCACCGGGCGCCACCTGGCAGGTGTCGAGCAAGGGTTGGCAGCGGTGGGCAACGCGCAGGAGGTGGCGTGATGGACAAGCCTGTGGTTGACCACCGCATCTACACCATCCGCCCGCGTGGCATGGCGGCTTTTCTCGACGCTTTCGACCGGTTGGCTATGCCGATTCTGCTACGCCATCTCGGCCCACCACTGGGGTTCTATACCAGCAGCATCGGCCCGCTGAACCAGGTGGTGCACTTGTGGGGCTACGACAGCCTCGATGACTTTGAAAAGCGCAGTGCCGCGCGCGACGCCGACCCGGACTTTGCCGCGTACCTGCATGCCACCCGCGACCTGGTGGTGGCGCAGGAAACGCGGATCATCAGGCCCGCGCACCTGACCAGCCTCAGTCGGCGGTGATGTTGCGTGTGCTGGCGGTTGGGCCGCAACGCGGCCCCGATACACCCCCATAAAAACAACAACAGGTGATACCCATGAACAACCCGCTTGACGTGCGCCAGCTGATCGATCGGCAACCCATCGGCCGCTACCAGAAATGGGTGGTGTTCCTTGGCTTTCTGATCATTGCCCTTGATGGCCTGGACGTGGCCATCATCGGCTTCATTGCCCCGCAACTGAAAAGTGACTGGAACCTGGGTGCGCAAAGCCTAGGCCCGGTATTGAGCGCTGCCTTGATCGGCCTGGCCCTCGGCGCGCTGGTCGCGGGTCCTTTGGCTGACCGCCATGGGCGCAAGGCGGTGTTACTGTGCAGCGTCCTGCTGTTTGGTTCATTCACCTTGGCCTCAGCCTTTTCCCCCAATCTGGAAACCTTGGTGACGCTGCGTTTTCTCACCGGCCTGGGGCTGGGGGCGGCCATGCCCAATGCCAGCACGCTGGTCAGTGAATATGCCCCGGCACGCAGCCGCTCGCTGTTGATCACGCTGGCGTTCTGCGGCTTCTCCATGGGCGCGGCGTTTGGGGGCTTCGTCAGCGCCTGGATGATCCCCAACCTGGGCTGGCGCAGCGTGCTGGCAATGGGCGGGGCATTGCCGCTATTGGTCTTGCCGCTGCTGTACTGGCGCCTGCCCGAATCGGTGACCTTCCTGGTCAGCAAAGGCGCGAATCGCCAACGTATCCTGGACATCGTTCGCCGCCTGGCGCCAGGGCAGGTCAACGCGGACAGTACCTTTGTCATGCCCGGCAAAGGCCTGCCGGCGGGCGGTGCGATCGGTACTGTCCTGTCGCCCCAGTATCGCTTTGGTACTTGCATGCTCTGGGTCGGCTACGTGCTGGCGTTGTTCCTGGTGTATCTGTTCAGTGGTTGGCTGCCGACGCTGGTGAAGGAGGGCGGTGGCTTTTCGGTGTCCGAAGCAGCCATCGTCACGGCCTGTTTCCAGATCGGCGGGCCGCTGGGGGCTGTTACGGTGGGTTGGGCGATGGATCGTTACCCGGCACAGCGGGTGCTGGTGCTGACCTTCCTGTTCAGCGGTGCGGTGATTTTTGCCATTGGCCAGGTGGCCACAGACTTCGCCTGGCTGTGCGTGGTTGCCAGCGCCGTGGGCTTTGGCCTGAATGGCGCAAGTGTTGGCATGAATGCGTTGGCAGCGGCCTTTTATCCAACCCAAGCGCGGGCGACCGGGGCCAGTTGGATGAGTGGCATCGGTCGCATCGGCGCCGTGCTCAGTGCCTTTGCCGGGGCGCAGATGCTGGCGCTGGGCTGGAGCTTCTCCCAGGTTTTCGCTGCGCTGCTGCTGCCTGCCGGGCTGGCGGCATTGGCGGTATGGCTGCACGGGCGTCAGGCTGCACGGCAGCTCAGCGTTCCAGGCTGTACATGCGGCATTCCGCCAACAATGCCAGCAGGTTCGGCTCCCGCTCCCGCGCCTTCAGAAATACCACGCCGATATGCTGCTGCAGGCGATATTGCGGCTGCAAGGCGATCAACCTGACGCGGTTTTCGTACACCGCCGCGATGCGCCCGGGCAGCAAGGCAAAGCCAACCCCCGAGCTGACCATGCTCAGCAAGGTGAAGATATCGTTCACCTGCATGGCCACCTTCGGTTCGAAACCAGCTTGCTGGAACACCCGTGCGCCATCGCGATGAGTCGCGAAGCCTTGGGTGAGGGTGATGAAGGTGGAGTCGGCGAGGTCGGCCAGATCCACTTCGGCCTGCCCGGCGAAGGGCGAGTCGGTGGGCACGGCGAGGTAGATGTCGTCGGAGAACAGCGGCAGTTGTTCGCAGGCCGGGTCGCTGACACTTTCGTCGAGGGAAACGAGGACGGCTTCCAGCTCGTGGTTCTTCAGGCGCTGCAGCAGGTCGACGTTGGAACCCAGGGTCAGGTCGATGTTGAGTTCACTGCGGCGCAGTTTCAGGCCCATGACCAGTTTGGGCACGGTTTTCACCGTGAGCGAGTAGAGTGCGCCCAGGCGGAAACGCTCGGCATAGAAACCGGCGGCTTCGCGGGTCTGGCGCACCATCTGTTCAGCGTCCTGGATCAGCTGGCGAGCTTTCTTTTCCAGTACGTAGGCACTTTCCAGCGGGATCAGCTGGCGGCCTTCGTGCTTGAACAGCGGGCAGCGCAGCGCGCTTTCCAGTGAATGGATGGCGCGGTGCACGCTGACGGCGCTGGTGGACAGTTCGGCGGCGGCGCGGCCAAGGTTGCCGGTGCGCATGAACGCGAGGAAGGTGTCCAGTTTTTTGAGGGTCAGTTCTTCGTCGATCAGCATGGGGCGGCCTGAGCGTGGGCAATTGCAGAATCTTGCCTGTTGAGGTGAAAACCTGGGGCGGCAAAGAGGCCCCGAAGGCTCACTGCATGGACTCGATCAACGCCCATAGCGCTGGGTCGGTAAAGTCCTGTATCACCCGCTGCGCACCCGCGGCGAGTAGTCGCTCCGGCGTCTGCGTGGTGGCAACGCCCACGGTGAAGATCCCCGCGCCACTGGCTGCCGCCACGCCCGGCAGAGAATCCTCGAAAGCCAGCGCCTGCCCGGCCTCGGCACCCAGCCGCTGCAGGCCGGTAAGGTAGGGCAGCGGGTCTGGCTTGGGCCGGGCCAGTTCCTCGGCCACCAGCACATGCTCGAAGCGCTGGCCCAGGCCCATGGCCTTGAGCATGTGCTCGGCGTTCAGCCGCGGTGCGTTGGTGACCACGCACATGCCGATGCCGCGCGTCTGGGCGTACTCCAGCAGGCGCAACAGGCCCGGCAGCGGTTGCAATGAGGGCGACATGTCGCGGAACAGTGCCTCCTTGCGGTCGGCCAGGGCCAGGCATTGTTCGCGACTGGCGCCACTGAACAGCTCGGCGAACAGTTCACCATTGGCGCGGCCGCTCACCTGGGCATCGAACTGTGCCTGGCTCAGCTCGCGGCCGTCCTGCTCCCGTAGCAGTTGGCGAAAGGCCTCCAGGTGCAAAGTGTCGGTGTCGGTCAGGGTTCCATCCAGGTCGAACAGCAGGGCAGTCAGCATCGGGTATCCAGATCAAGAAAATACAGGCCTGGGGATCATAGCGAAAGCTGACGACAAAGGGGGCTGTTCAGCACGCCTCGAAAGGAGTACAAATGTGCTCCATGGACAACCTTACCCCCAAACGCCGCGCCATCTTCGAATTCATCCGTGAGCGTATCGCCGATCACGGCCAGCCGCCGAGCCTGGCCGATATCGCCACGCGCTTCGGTTTTGCCTCGCGCAGCGTCGCCCGCAAGCACATCACGGCCTTGTGCCAGGCCGGCTACATCGATGTCACGCCGAACCAGGCGCGGGGCATTCGCCTGGCGGCACCGCTGCGCCGGCCAGAAATCCTCGAAGTGCCGGTGCTGGGCCAGGTGGCGGCAGGCGCCCCCATCGGCCCTGACGTCGACATCCACGAGCAGCTGCTGCTCGACCCCAGCCTGTTCCGGCGTACCCCCGACTACCTGTTGAAGGTGCGTGGCGACTCGATGATCGACGACGGCATCTTCGACGGTGATTTGGTCGGTATCCTGCAGCAGGCAGATGCCCGCGACGGGCAGGTCGTGGTTGCCCGCCTGGACGGCGAAGTGACCATCAAGCGCCTGCAACGCCAGGGCAAGCATTACCGACTGTTGCCCCGCAACCCGGCCTATGCCCCCATCGATGTGCAGCCAGAGCAGGAGTTCTTCATCGAAGGCGTGTTCTGCGGCTTGCTGAGGCGCGACTGATGGGCGCGGTGGTCGACCTCGACCGGCTGCTTGACCAGCGCCGGATATGGCGCGGCCGGCAGGCCCAGGCGCGGCCACTCGGGTTGCAGCCGACCGGCCATGCTGCGCTCGACGAACGTTTGCCGGAAGGCGGCTGGCCGGCATCAGCACTGAGCGAATTGTTGCTGGCCAGCCCAGGGTGTGGCGAATTGCAGCTGCTCTGGCCAACCCTGGCCAGGCTGAGCGCTGAAGCCAGCCGGGTGGTGCTGGTGGCGCCGCCTTTCATTCCTTATGCCCCGGCCTGGCAGGCAGCGGGGGTAGACCTTCGCTGGTTGGTGCAGGTGGACGCTGAACCTGCCGATGCCCTTTGGGCTGCCGAACAGTGCCTGCGCTCGGGCAGTTGCGCCGCCGTGCTGTGCTGGCCGGAACGTGCCGACGACCGTGCCCTGCGGCGCTTGCAGGTGGCCGCCGAAACCGGCCAGGCCCTGGCCTTTGCCTGCAGGCCGCAACAGGCTGCGCACAACCCGTCACCGGCAGCCCTGCGCATTGCCGTCGACACCCGCCCGGCGCAATGGCGCGTGCTGAAAAGCCGCGGCGGCATGGCGCCAGCGCTGCCCATCGCCTGCCCGGTGCGGGGCTGATGCAACATGCTCTGGGCCTGCATCCTGCTGCCGCAGCTGGCGCTGGACACCGTCCTGCGTGAACGCGACGATCCCGATACGCCTTTGGTGCTCATTGGCGGGCCGACCCAACGGCGCGTGTTACAGGCAGTCAACCCAGCTGCGGCGGCACTTGGCCTGCGGGCCGGGCAAACCCTGACGGCAGCGCATGCTTTGGCGGATGGGTTCACCTGCGTCGAGACCGACCCCGGCCGCATCGACCAGATGCAGCAGCTGCTGGCAGCCTGGGCCTACCGTTTCAGCGCGCAGGTCAGCCTGCATTACCCACGGGCACTGCTGCTGGAAGTAGGCTCCAGCCTGCAGCTGTTCGGCTCCTGGCCCTTGTTGCAAGCACGCCTGCGCCAGGAACTGGCCGAGCTCGGCCTGCGTCAACGCATTGTGCTGGCCAGCAACCCGGTGGCGGCACGCATGCTCGCCAATGCGCACGACGGGCTGGCCGTGAGCGACGCGGACACCACCCGCGCAGCGCTGCTGCACATGCCAATCAGCCGGGTCGGCCTGCCGCCAGAGGCCACCGAAGCCTTTGCCCGCATGGGCCTGCGGCAGTTGGGCCAAGTCCTGGCCTTGCCGCGCGATACCCTGGCCAGGCGCTTTGCGTCGCAGGTGCAGCTTCACCTCGACCAGTTGCTGGGGCTGCGTAACCTGGGGTTGGACTTCTATCAGCCACCGGACCGCTTCGAAACGCGACTGGAGCTGAACTTCGACGTCGAATCGCACCAGGCACTGTTATTCCCGCTGCGGCGAATGCTCAACGACCTGGCGGCATTCCTGGCCGGGCGCGACTGCGGCGTGCAGCGCTTCTGCCTGCACCTGGAGCATGTGGAGGGGCCGGATACCTTGCTCAAGGTGGGCTTGCTGGCGGCCGAACGCGATGCCGCGATGCTGTTCGAACTGGCCCGTGGGCGCCTGGAGCCCCTGCGCATCCCGGCACCGGTGCGCAACCTGCGCCTGGTCGCCGAGGACTTGCCAGCCTTCGTGCCGCAGCACCAGGCGCTGTTCGACCCACGGCCGCAACAGGCGCAACCCTGGGATCAATTGCGTGAGCGGTTGCGCGCGCGCCTGGGCGATGAGGCCGTGAAAGGCTTGTGCGCGGCAGCCGACCACCGCCCCGAATGCGCCTGGCAGCGGGTAGAGCAGGGTGTCCAGGGCTCTATGCCGGTTGCCCCGGGCAGTCGCCCGGGTTGGTTGCTGCAGGCGCCGGTGGCGCTGAATGACGCCGGTTACCAGGTACAGGGCCTGGCCGAGCGCATTGAGTCGGGCTGGTGGGATGGCGGCGACGTGCGCCGCGACTATTACCGCATCGAAACCCGGGACGGCCTGCGCGGTTGGGCCTATCGCGACCTGGGCCAGGCCGGCCCGCTGTGGTTGCAGGGTTGGTTCGCATGAACACTCCGGGTTATGCCGAGCTGCATTGCCTGTCCAATTTCACCTTCCAGCGCGGTGCGTCGAGTGCTGATGAGCTGTTTCGACGGGCAAAGGAGCAGGGCTACGATGCCCTGGCCATCACTGATGAATGCACCCTGGCGGGTATCGTCCGTGCCTGGCAGTCTGCCAAAGCGCACCAGATGCGGCTGATCGTTGGCAGCGAAGTGCAGTTGCACGACGGCCCCAAGCTGGTGTTGCTGGTTGAAGGCCTGACCGGCTACCAGAACCTGTGCGCATTGATCACCCGGGGTCGGCGGCGGGCGGAAAAGGGTGAGTACCAGCTATTGCGCGATGACCTGCTGCAGCACCATCAAGGCTTGCTGGCCTTGTGGGTGGCCGATGACAGCGCTGATACGGCGACCGGCCAGTGGCTGCGCAGCGTGTTCGCCGAGCGCCTGTGGCTGGCCGTGCATTTGCACCGCGGCAGTGACGATGGCCAACGCCTGCAGCGGCAGCGTGCGCTGGCAGCGGCGTTGGGCATCCGTGCCGTGGCCTGTGGCGATGTGCATATGCATGTACGTGGCCGCCGAGCCCTGCAGGACTGCATGACTGCCATCCGCCAGCACTGCCAGGTGGCCGAGGCCGGGCGCTTCCTTTTTGCCAACGGCGAGCGGCACCTGCGCACCCAGGCGCAACTGGCCGAGCTGTATCCGCCCGACCTGCTGGCCGAGACCTTGGCCATTGCCCGGCGCTGCCAGTTTGACCTGAGCGAACTGAACTACCAGTACCCCCGCGAACTGGTCCCCGAGGGGCACACCCCGGCAAGCTGGTTGCGTGAACTGTGCGAACAGGGCTTGCCCTCGCGCTGGCCGGGTGGGCCGAGCGACAAGGTGCGCGCGGTACTGGCCAAGGAGCTGGGGCTGATTGAAGAGCTGGGTTACGAAAGCTACTTCCTGACCGTGCACGATATTGTCGCCTTTGCTCGCAGCCAGCGGATCCTGTGCCAGGGTCGCGGCTCTGCAGCCAACTCGGTGGTGTGCTTCGTACTGGGTATCACCGAACTCGACCCCATGGCGCACCGCCTGTTGTTCGAGCGCTTCCTGTCGCGCGAGCGTAACGAACCGCCCGACATCGATGTGGATTTCGAGCACGACCGCCGCGAAGAAGTGATCCAGTACGTGTTCCGCCGTTATGGCCGGCACCGGGCGGCGCTGACTGCAGTGGTCAATACCTACCATGCCGCTGGTGCAGTACGGGATGTGGCGCGGGTGCTGGGGTTGCCGATGGATCAGGTCGATGCCCTGGCCAAATGCTGTGGCCGCTGGAGCGACCGCATACCCGACGAGCAACGCCTGGCCGAGGCCGGTTTCGACGCGGGCAACCCGTCCTTGCGGCGGGTGCTGGTGCTGGCCGGCGAGCTGATCGGCTTCCCTCGGCACCTGTCACAGCATCCGGGTGGTTTTGTCATCT
Organism: Pseudomonas sp. DCB_BI; assembly: GCF_026240995.1. Classification (NCBI taxonomy): domain Bacteria; kingdom Pseudomonadati; phylum Pseudomonadota; class Gammaproteobacteria; order Pseudomonadales; family Pseudomonadaceae; genus Pseudomonas; species Pseudomonas sp. DCB_BI. The sequence goes on from NZ_JAPFCG010000005.1 coordinate 201,687, forward strand.
CCCAGCAACCGCTCGACCAACTGGTCCCGGTGGAGAATGCCGCCATGGCCGAGCGCACGGTGATCCAGTGGGACAAGGACGATCTGGACATGGTCGGCCTGCTGAAGGTCGATGTACTGGCCCTGGGCATGCTCAGCGCGTTGCGCCGCTGCTTCGACCTGTTGCAGCGCCACCGCGGCCGGCAGTTGACCCTCGCGACCATCCCCAGCGAAGACCCGGCCACCTACGCAATGATCAGCCGCGCCGAAACCATGGGCGTGTTCCAGATCGAGTCGCGCGCGCAAATGGCCATGTTGCCGCGGCTGCGCCCCAACACGTTCTATGACCTGGTGATCGAAGTAGCCATCGTCCGCCCTGGGCCGATCCAGGGTGACATGGTGCACCCGTACCTGCGTCGGCGCCTGAAGCAGGAGCCGGTGACCTACCCGTCGCCGCAACTTCAGGAAGTCTTCGAGCGCACCCTGGGGGTGCCCCTGTTTCAGGAGCAGGTGATGGAGCTGGCCATGGTCGCCGCCGACTACAGCCCGGGTGAGGCCGACCAGTTGCGTCGCAGCATGGCCGCCTGGAAGCGCCACGGCGGCCTGGAGCCGCACCGCGAGCGGCTGGTACAGGGCATGCTGCGCAATGGTTACGACCTGGCGTTTGCCGAACGCATCTTCGAGCAGATCAAGGGCTTTGGCAGCTATGGCTTTCCGGAGTCACATGCGGCCAGCTTTGCCTTGCTGTGCTATGCCAGCAGTTGGTTGAAATGCCACGAACCGGCGATTTTCACCTGCGCGCTGGTCAACAGCTGGCCCATGGGTTTCTACAGCCCCGACCAGCTGTTGCAGGAGGCACGACGCCAAGGCATCGAGGTCCGACCAGTGGATGTTTGCCACAGCGAGTGGGACTGCACCCTTGAGCCAGATGCGCAAAGCACCTTGGCCCTGCGCATGGGCTTGCGCCTGGTGCGGGGGTTGGCCGAAGCCGATGTCAGGCGCCTGGAGCAGGCCAGGGCACAGCGGCCGTGGCGCGACGTCGAAGACCTGTGCCTGCGCGCCGGGCTGGATGCCCGCGCCCGTGCCCACCTGGCCGACAGTGGGGCGCTGCGGGCCTTGGCCAGCGACCGGCACCAGGCCCGCTGGCAGGTGGCGGCGGTGCAGGCGCAACTGCCGCTGTTCGCTGATGTGCAGGCCTTGCCAGAGGTGGCGGTGAACTTGCCGGTGCCGACGGTGGGCGAGGATCTGGTGGCTGATTACCACGCCTTGGGCACTACGTTAGGGCCGCATCCGTTGACCTTGTTGCGTTCGCGGCTACGCGCGCTGGGTTGCCGCAGTTCTGCCGAGCTGCACAGCGTCGAGCATGGCGACAGCATCACGGTGGCCGGGCTGGTGGTGGGGCGGCAGCGGCCACAGACCGCCAGCGGGGTAACCTTCGTGACCCTGGAGGACGAACACGGCATGGTCAATGTGGTGGTATGGCGCGAGCTTGCCGAGCGGCAAAGGCGGGCGCTGGTCGGCTCGCAACTGCTCAAGGTCAGCGGGCGGCTGGAACAGGAAAATGGTGTGAGGCACCTGATCGCCCGGCGACTGGAGGATGTAAGCCCGCTGTTGCAGGGGCTGGATGTGCGTAGCCGAGACTTTCATTAGGCTGATTGCTTTGCCACCATGACTTCTCCATGGGTCGTGAGCGCCCGCACGGCGCTCATCCTCACAGCACAGCGCAAAATTCGCTAGACCATCGCCAACCGCTGCTTGCGTGACGGTGCCGGGAAAGCCTGGTCGATCGCGCGCAGGTCTTCGCGGGTCAAGCTCAACGTACCCGCCGCCGCGTTCAGCTGAACATGCGCCGGCGCCACAGCTTTGGGAATGGCGATGACGCCGTCGTGGCGGGTTACCCAGGCCAGGCTGACCTGGGCCGGTGTGGCCCCATGGCGCGTGGCGATTTCCGCCAGCACAGGGTGCTGCAGCAACCGCCCGGCCTGGGCCAACGGGCAGTAGGCCATGGTCGGCAGTGCATGCGCTTCGCACCATGGCAGCAGGTCAAACTCGATGCCCCGCTGGGCCGGGTTGTAAAGCACCTGATTGGTGGCGCAATCAGGGGTGTGCAGTTCGCGCAGGTCGTCGACGTCGAAATTGGACACGCCCCAGTGTTTGATCTTGCCTTGCTCGCGCAGGCGCTCGAAGGCCTCGACGGTTTCCTCCAGCGGGTGCTGGCCACGCCAGTGCAGCAGGTACAGGTCGATGCAGTCGGTGCCCAGGCGTGCAAGGCTGCGTTCGCAGGCTGCGGCCATGCTGCGTCGGCCGGCGTTGTGCGGGTAGACCTTGCTAACCAGGAACACGTGGTCGCGGCGCCCGGCAATAGCCTGGCCGACGACCTCTTCCGCACCGCCTTCGGCATACATCTCGGCGGTGTCGATCAGGCTCAGGCCTAGCTCGATACCCTGTTGCAGGGCCGCCACTTCCGCAGCCTTGCGCCCAGGGTCTTCGCCCATGTACCAAGTGCCCTGGCCGATGGCCGGAACACGCCTGCCTGCCAGTTTCACGTAACGCATGTCACCTCCGGGATCCGAGTGTTGGAAAGTACAACCTCAAGCAGCGCCTGCGCTGCGGTGGAAAGCTTGTGTTCGCTGAGGGCAATCACGCCGATCCGCCGCTCGACGGTGGGCTCGACCAAGGTCACGCAGCGCGCGCCCAGTTCCTGCATCTGGTTGATGCACAGTGCCGGCACGGCACTCACCCCCAGGCCGCTGGCCACCATGCGGCCAATGGTCGCCAACTGATGGCTTTCGAAGGCCACGGCCAGCTTGCCATGTTGGGTGGCCACATTCTGCTCCATCAGCAGGCGCACGGCCGAGGGGCGTTGCAGGGCCACGAAGTCCTCGGCCATCAGTTGCGCCCAGCTCACCTGGGGCAGCAGCGCCAGGGGCGAATCGGCGGGCACCACCGCGACGAAGCGGTCCATGTACAACGGATGGAAGTTCAGCCCGTCGATGTTGTCCGGCTCGAAGCCGATGCCCAGTTCGACGCGCCGATGGCGCACCAGTTCCTGCACCTGTTCGTTGATCACGTCATGCACGGTGACATTGACCTTGGGGTAGCGCTGGCGAAACACCTTGAGCGAATGCGGCAGCAGGTTGCCGGCAAACGCCGGCATCGCCGCCACCGATACCCGGCCCAGTTGCAGGGTGAAGCGCTGGCGCAGCATTTCTTCGGTGTCGTCCCAGTCGGCCAGCAGTCGCCGTGCCAGTGGCAGCAGCACTTCGCCCTCGGCGGTAAGGCTGACACTGCGTGTGGTGCGGCTGAGCAGGGCACCGCCGAGGTTTTCTTCCAGGGCCTTGATGGTCAGGCTCAGGGCCGGTTGCGACACATGCAGGTGTTCACCGGCCTGGGCGAAACTCTGATACTTGGCCACGGCGACAAAGGCGCGCAGTTGCTTGACGTTCATGACGGGCCTATTGTTTGTTTTGTAAAAGTTATCAATCGATGACGAAAACAAAATTAACAAATCAGTCGCTTGCGGTGAAGATGGTTACACACGCTCACCGACAACCTCGTCGGTTCAACAACTACAAAAGGCGGATCAGCATGGCCGGACTGGACAAGCGCGTTGCAACCTATGAACAGGCCCTTGAAGGCCTGACCGACAACATGACGGTACTGGCCGGTGGTTTCGGCCTGTGCGGTATCCCCGAAAACCTCATCAACGAAATCAAGCGTCGCGGCGTCAAGGGCCTGACCGTGGTCTCCAATAACTGCGGCGTGGACGGCTTTGGCCTGGGCGTGCTGTTGGAAGACCGGCAGATCCGCAAGATGATCGCCTCCTATGTGGGCGAAAACGCCGAGTTCGAACGCCAACTGCTCAGCGGCGAACTGGAAGTGGAACTGACCCCGCAGGGCACCCTGGCCGAGAAAATGCGTGCGGGCGGTGCCGGCATCCCGGCGTTCTTCACCGCCACCGGCTACGGCACGCCGGTCGCCGATGGCAAGGAAGTGCGCGAGTTCAAGGGCCGCAAGTACATCCTTGAAGAGTCCATCACCGGCGACTTTGCCATCGTCAAAGGCTGGAAGGCCGACCACTACGGCAACGTGGTGTACCGCAACACTGCGCAGAACTTCAACCCGCTGGCGGCCACCGCCGGCAAGATCACCGTGGTGGAAGTGGAAGAGATCGTCGAGCCCGGCGTGCTGCTGCCCAGCGAAATCCACACCCCGGGCATCTACGTGGACCGTGTCATCGTCGGCACCTTCGAAAAGCGCATCGAAAAGCGCACCGTCAAGGCCTGAGCGCCATCCACCAGAACAACAAAGAGACTCTGACCATGGCACTGACCCGCGAACAGATGGCACAACGCGTCGCCCGTGAACTGAAGGACGGCTATTACGTCAACCTGGGCATCGGCATTCCGACCCTGGTGGCCAACTACGTACCCGCCGACATGGATGTGATGCTGCAATCGGAAAACGGCCTGCTCGGCATGGGCGAATTCCCCACCGAAAGCACCCTCGATCCCGACATGATCAACGCCGGCAAGCAAACCGTCACCGCCCGCCGCGGCGCCTCGATATTCGACTCGGCGCAGTCGTTCGCCATGATCCGTGGCGGCCATGTCGACCTGACCGTACTCGGTGCGTTCGAGGTGGATGTGCAGGGCAACATCGCCTCGTGGATGATCCCGGGCAAACTGGTCAAGGGCATGGGCGGGGCCATGGACCTGGTAGCGGGTGCCGACAATATCATCGTCACCATGACCCACGCGTCCAAGGATGGCGAGTCCAAGCTGTTGCCGCAGTGCAGCCTGCCGCTGACCGGCGCCGGCTGCATCCGCAAGGTGCTGACCGACCTGGCCTACCTGGAAATCGAAAACGGCGCCTTCATCCTGCGCGAAACCGCACCGGGGGTAAGCGTCGAGGAAATCATCGAGAAGACCGCCGGCAAGTTGATCGTGCCGGATGATGTCAAGGAAATGACTTTCTAAGGCTTCACCCGATCTTGCCCTGTGGGGGCGGGTTCACCCGCGAATGCGTCGGTACATTGACCACCGCATTTGCAGGTAAACCCGCTCCCACAGGGTTTTTGTGTTGCCTGGCAATACTGCTCCACCTCATAAAACCAATAAAAGGAATGCCACTGTGGCCGCTGAAATCCAAGACAGCCGTTCCGCGCGCTTTGCCTTGCGCTGCTCCAACTGGGCCGAACGCTGGTTCCCCGATTCCTGGGTATTCGCCGCCTTGGCGGTACTGCTGGTGTGCATTGGCGCACTGGCAATGGGGGCCAAACCCACCGACACCGCCAAGGCCTTTGGCGATGGTTTCTGGAGCCTGATCCCGTTCACCATGCAGATGGCTTTCGTGGTCATCGGTGGCTATGTGGTGGCCAGCTCCCCACCCGCCGCACGGCTGATCGACCGCCTGGCGCGCATCCCCGCCAATGGCCGTTCGGCGGTGTGCTGGGTCGCGCTGATCTCGATGCTGGCCTCCTTGCTCAACTGGGGGCTGTCACTGGTCTTTGGTGGCTTGCTGGTCCGCGCCCTCGCGCGGCGCACCGACCTCAAGATGGACTACCGCGCCGCTGGCGCAGCCGCCTACCTGGGCCTGGGCGCAGTGTGGGCGCTGGGCCTGTCATCATCGGCAGCGCAGTTGCAAGCCAACCCGGCCAGCTTGCCGCCGTCGATCCTGTCGATCACCGGGGTGATTCCGTTCACCGAAACCATCTTCCTCTGGCAGTCCGGGGTGATGCTGGCGGCGCTGGTGATTGTCTCGCTGGTAATCGCCTATGCCACCGCCCCCGGCCCGAACAGCGCGCGCAGCGCTGAAGACTGCGGTGTCGATCCCAGTTTCACGGCACCCCCTGCGCCGCAACGCACCCGCCCGGGTGAGTGGCTGGAGTACAGCCCGATCCTGATCCTGCTGTTGGTGGCCCTCGCTGCCGGCTGGCTGTACCAGGAGTTCGCCACCAAACCGGCGATTACCGCGATCTCCGGCCTGAACACCTATAACCTGCTGTTCATCATGCTCGGTGCCTTGCTGCACTGGCGCCCGCGCAGTTTTCTTGACGCCGTGGCACGTGCCGTGCCAACCACCACGGGTGTGCTGATCCAGTTCCCGCTGTATGGCTCGATTGCAGCCATTCTGACTCAAGTGAAGGGCGTGGATGAGCAGACCCTGGCCCACCACATTTCGCTGTTCTTCACCCAGATCGCCACCCATGACACCTATGCCTTGCTGATGGGTGTGTATTCGGCGGTGCTGGGCTTCTTCATCCCTTCGGGCGGGGGTAAGTGGATCATCGAAGCGCCCTACGTGATGTTGGTGGCCAATGACCTGCAGTACCACCTGGGTTGGGCCGTGCAGATCTACAACGCTGCCGAAGCCTTGCCGAACCTGATCAACCCGTTCTACATGCTGCCGCTGCTGGGCGTGCTGGGGCTCAAAGCACGCGACCTGATCGGTTTCTCGTTCGTGCAGTTACTGGTGCATGTGCCATTGGTGCTGGTGTTGCTGTGGGCGCTGGGTACCACGCTGCAGTACGTACCACCCGTGATGCCATGAAGGCGGGGCCGCGCTGCGGCCCCAGCATTTCAGCGCGCAAACGCCGCATCGGCTGCGTGCTGTAGGGGCCCAGCCGGCGCAGTTGCTGGTCGTGGTGCCCCACGGCGACGAGTGAATCACCTGGGGTCGCCACGCGTGACCTGCCTGAACCGTTCACTTTCTCATCTGTGAAACGCTCACATCTCGCTACAGCGACTTCCCTGCACTTTTTGCCTGCCGATTTTTTGACGAATCGCCCGGATGCCCATTGAATTTTATTATGGTGTCGGATCATTGACGTAGTGTCACTGTGCCCATAAGCTCAATTCAACAGCACCACATCTCCCGCCACACCTCGCCACCAACTCATTGATTTTCCTACTTAAAGGAAGGGCGTATGCGCACGACTCTGATAATCAAATCGATGTTCTTGCTGGTGCTGTTGAGCGGCGCTGCGCGCGCAGCAGATTCGTATATCAGCCAGAACAGTATCATCCCTGTTTCAACCGCTGGCTGGTTCTTCGCGTTCGCTGTGGTGGGTTTTGTGGCGGTGGCCAACCGCCGAAAAATCTGAAGCTTGTTGTTTGACGGGTAATGCCATTGGCTCCGTACCTGGCTTGTCAATTTCCCAACCGTTGCTATATTCCCAGTACCCCGTGAAGGTCCACGGTTACCGGGCATCGCAACCCAGGCTGCACAGCGTCAAGGTAAGGGCCTCCAGGAAGGTCGAGGCCATCGCGGCACGGTTACGCCGCGAAGCGGAGCGAGAGTTGGTGTGTTGTTCTCATTCAGTGCTCTTTGTCGGGCCATTTGGCCGGAGGGACCCTCATGGTGCGTTCAATATTTGCCGCGTTCTGCATGCTGTCAGTGTGGTCCGGTGCGGGCTACGCCGATCAGACCAGTTCCACCTACCTGCTCAGCCCTGGCGATGTCGTGATGGTTTCGGTGTGGCAGGAAGACAGCCTGCGTCAAGAAGCCACCGTACTTCCCGATGGCAGTATCACCTTCCCACTGGCCGGGCGCATCGATGTCGCCGGTCTTGATGTAACGGCAGTCGAAAAACAAGTGGCTGCAAAACTGGAAAAATTCCTGCCCGATCCTAATGTCAGCGTTGTCGTCAAGAGCATCGCCGGCAACCTGGTTTATGTTCAAGGCAAAGTGATCAAGCCCGGCCCCGTGCAAATGGCAGGCCCTACTGCAGTGTTGCAGGCCTTGAGCATGTCTGGCGGCCTGGACAAGTTTGCCGACGAAAGCGAAATCAAGGTGGTTCGCGGTACCGGCGCTTCCCAAAAAATCCTGCCCGTGCGATATAAGGACCTGGTGTCTGGGCGGGACATGTCCACCAACATCCAACTTCAGGCTGGCGATACGCTGGTCGTCCCTTGATCTTGCCTTTAATAAGAACACTTAATGCCTCTTCTTAGAACAACTAGCATTGCAACGGCAATCTTGGTCTTGCCGTTTACGGAGTCGGTCCTGGCGGCAAATTGGCAGTCTACGGTGGTGGTACCGACAACCGTCGAATACGACAGCAACCCTTTGCTGCTGTCGTCGGGGGAGAAGGGCGTAACGCGGACGATCATTGCGCCCGATTACACCCTGATCGGTACTTTCGACCGTGACGAGTTGAGGTTGGGGCTGGGCATGAATGTGTTGCGCTCGTCCGACACGGATGTGGTCGATGACCGTGAAGACCCCGATATCAGCCTAGGCTGGCAGCGCACCACCGAGCGTGGGCGTTTCGGCCTTTTGGCGCGCTATAACGAAAGCTCGACGCTGTCGGGGACGGTGCTGGACACCGGCGTCATCACCACCGACGGTACCCAGAAGCTCTACACCCTGACTGGCAACTGGAGCCAGGCGGTGACCGAGCGCAGCACCTTGAGCAACGAAACGACCTACAACCGTGCCCGTTATGACATCAGTACGCTGACGGGTTACGACGAACTGGCGAACGTCTTTACCTGGACTTACGCCTGGAGCGAACGGGCCGATGTCTATACCCGCTTTGGTGCCCGCCGCTACGAGCCTGAGCAAGACCTGACCGCTACCGCTTCCAACAGCTACACCCCGGCAGTGGGCATCAAGTACCAACTTGCCGAAGGCCTGAGTGCCGACGCGCACATTGGCGTCAACCAGGTGTCGGGGGACGAGGGCGGCCGACGCGGGGAGGGGGGTGTTGCATTGCTGTACACCGGTACCCGTGCCGATGCCAGTTTTACCGCCGAGCGCAGCACGGTGGCCAGCGCCGAGGGTGGCTTTGCCGAGCTGGACCAGGTGCGTGGCGTGTGGAGTTACGCGCTTACCGAGTTGACCCGGGTGGGAGCCGACGCTGCCTGGCAGGACAGCAAAGGCCAGTCACCCAACACGTTGCAGACTTACAGCGTGTGGGCCAGCCGCGAATTTTCGCCGTATTGGGACCTGCGCCTGTCGCTGATGTACAAGGAACGGCAGCAGGACCGCGAAGCTGATGCGACCGCTACGATCGTTGGTTTGACGTTGACGTACAGGTACCCCGACATCTGAACTTCAGGCAGGTGGCCCCATGAAGTCTGACTACGAGCTGTCCCTCAGAGATTACATCGCCATTATCAAGGACAGAGCCCTGGTGTTAGGGGTCAGTGCCGCAGTCATTCTTGCCGCGACCGTGGCGGTCGCCTTGATGGTGCCGCCGATTTACCAGTCGACCGGCACCATCCTGGTGGAGTCGCAGCAGATTTCGCCCGAACTGGTGTCGACCAACACCACCAGCTTCGCCGATGAACGCATCGAGGTGATCCGCCAGCGGGTGATGACCCGTGAAAACCTGCTGCGGATCATTGGCAAGTACGACCTGTTCGCCGACAAGCGCCTTAGCGAAAGCGACAAAATCGACCAGATGCGCAGCGCCATCGTGGTCGAAACCCTCACCACCTTCGTGCGCGGGCGGGGTGAAGCGACCGTGGCCTTCAACGTGTCGTTCGAGCACAAGCAGGCGCAGGTGGCCAAGGAAGTCGCCGATGAACTGGTGACGCTGTTCCTCAACGAAAACCTCAAGCAGCGTACCGAGCGGGCCAATGAAACCACCGAATTCCTCACCCAGGAGGCCAACAAGCTCGGCGCTGAACTGGCCAGCCTGGAAAACCAGCTGGCTGATTTCAAGCAGGCCCATGCGAATGCCCTGCCCGAGCACCAGACCCTGCGCATGAACATGCTGTCGCGCTCGGAGCTGGAGTTCCGCGAGGTCGACCGCGACTACAAGGCTGCTCAGGAAGAACTGCGTTACCTGGAGCTGGAACTGTCTGCGGCCAATGCCGGCCTGGCGACCAAGGCAGTGGAGGGTGCCCGCCCAAGCAGTGCCGATCAGCCCCAGGACCTGGCAAGCCTGAAGGCCGAGTACGCCCGGCTGCTGACCCGCTACAAGGATGCCCACCCGGATGTGGTGGCGCTAAAACGCAAGATCCAGGCGCTGGAAGCCACGGGTGGTCGTGCTTCGGCCGCTTCCACGGTCAGCCTCGATGCGGCCCGGGTGCGCGCCAAGATGAGCGCCGCCCAGGAACGCATCGCTTCGCTGGCCCAGCAGAAACGCGAGCTGACCCGAAAGATGGAAGGCTACGAAGCCGAGATTCTAGAAGCGCCGCAGGTCGAGCGTGGTCTGGTGACCTTGATGCGCGACCACGACAACGCCCGCAAGAAGTACGAAGAAATCCGCGCCAAGGAAATGGGCGCGAAGATTACCGAAAGCCTGGAGCAGGAAAACAAGGCCGAACGCTTTGTGCTGCTGGAGCCACCGCTGCTGCCTGAGAAGCCGATCAAGCCCAACCGCAAGAAAATCGCTGCACTGGGCCTGGTGCTGGCACCTGCCGGTGGCGGTGCGCTGGTGATGCTGCTCGAAATGCTCAACCAGCGCGTGCGCGGCGTTGGCGCACTGGAAAGCCTGCTGGGCAAGCGGGTGCTGGTGGCACTGCCCTATATCGACACCCGGGCCGATGTGGCCAGGCGCAAGCGCTGGCGTAACTGGCTGATCCTGGCGGCGCTGGCGCTGGCGGCTATCATGGTAGTGCTGGTGCACGTGTTCTACATGCCACTGGATGTGCTGTTGTTCAAGGTCATATCTCGGTTTGCATAGGGAAAGCAGTGATGGACAGGACCAAGCCGGCTGTTGGCAACAATCTTCATCAGGTTACCCCGGGCACCCCGCAGGCCTTGTCACCCGCCCCCGGGACCGCACTGGCCGAAGTGCCAGGCCAGTTCGACTACGTGAACACCAAGGTGGTGCCGTTGCGGCCGGACCACCTCGAGCGCCACCGTATCGTCGCTTACAACAAGAATTCCAACATGAACGGGCCGATCGACCTGTTGCGGACGCAGGTGCTCAGGCTGATGGATGAGAACGGCTGGCGCACCCTTGGCATTACTTCACCCACGCCAGAAGCGGGCAAGACGGTGCTGGCGGTCAACCTGGCCATGAGCATCGCCCACCACACCACCAAGACCGCGTTGCTGGTGGACTTCGACCTGCGCAGGCCCAAGGTCGGCAGTACCTTGGGCTTGCCCATGGACCAGGCGCTCAACGAGTTTCTGACCGACAAGGCCGAGTTGCAGGACTGCCTGGTCAACCCGACCTTGCCGCGCTTTGTGGTCCTGCCGACGCGGGTACCGGTACCGCTGTCAACCGAGATGTTGTCCTCACCCAAGGTCAACAACCTGATCGGCGAGTTGCGCAACCGTTACGATTCGCGCATCTGCATTTTTGATTTGCCACCGTTGCTCAGTTCGGACGATGCGATCACCGTGATACCCAAGTTGGATTGCGTATTGCTGGTGGTGGCCAACGGCATGAACAACAAGAAGGAAATCGAGGATTGCCTGCATCACCTGGCCACGGTGAACCTGATCGGGACGGTGTTGAACAAGGCTGACGAGCAACCGCGGACGTATTACTGAATCACGGCCAGCCCTGTGAGCGCAGCACAACGCTGCGCCTGCAAGGCATCGGGGTAGGGCTCAGCGCGCCCAGGGATACTGCAACTCCCACTGCCAGGCATGCCGTACGATCTGCTCCAGCGACGCGAACTCCGGCCGCCAGCCCAGCACCTGCTGGGCTTTTTGCGCATCGGCCACCAGCCGCGGCGGGTCACCGGCTCGGCGTGGTGCATCCAGCGTATTGATCTGCCGACCGGTCACCGCGCGGGCCGTATCGATCACCTGCTGCACCGAAAAGCCCAGCCCATTGCCCAGGTTGAACGCGGTACGCTCTCCACCTGCCAGCAGGTAATCCACCGCCAGCGCATGGGCTGCCGCCAGGTCAGCTACGTGTACGTAATCGCGGATGCAGGTGCCGTCCGGCGTATCGTAGTCGCGGCCAAACACCGTTACTGCCTCACGTCGCCCGGAGGCAGCCTGCAGAATCAACGGGATCAGGTGGGTCTCCGGGTCATGACGCTCGCCCAGCTGGCCTTCCGGGTCGGCACCCGCTGCATTGAAGTAGCGCAGGCTCACCGACTTCAGGCCATAGGCCCGGTCGAAGTCCTCCAGAATCTGTTCGACCATCCATTTGCTCAACCCATAAGGGTTGATCGGCCCTTTGCCGTGGGCTTCGTCGATGGGTACGTACTGCGGGTTGCCGTAAACCGCGGCAGTGGAAGAAAACACCAGGTGCCTGATGCCCGCATTGACCATGGCCTGCAGCAGGGAAAGGGTAGCGGCGACGTTGTTCTGGTAATACTTGCCAGGTGCGGTGACCGACTCACCCACCTGGATAAACGAGGCAAAGTGGAACACTGCATCGAAGTGAAACACGCCAAACAGCACATCCAGCGCAGCTTCGTCGGCAATGTCGAGCCTGGCCCACTGGATACCGGGGCCGGGCGATACCAGGTCGGCCACCACCACTTCGTGGCCGCCGCCCAGCAGGTGCTTGACCATGTGCGAGCCAATATAGCCTGCGCCACCGACAACCAGGAATTTCATCCGCACCTCCTGTGACCCGCTGTTTTACCGACGCAGTGAATCGAGCGTAGATGGCCACATGCCCTATTTCAAGAACAGCCAGTTCGACATGTAGCGGTTGTCGAAGGTGATCGTGTAGTGCCCATCCTTGTAGGCTGCGGGCAATGCTTTCAGCTGCGCCTGCGCATCGCGGGCGAACAGCTGCAGGCCGGCCGGTGCCTTGATGGTCAGGCTGCCTTCAAGGGGTTCGACATTGAACGGCGTCTTGTCATCGGCCTTGGGCATGGCCCGCGTGCCCAGTGATAGCAGCAGGTCGCGCGAAACGCCCAGCGGCTTGCCGTCCAGGCTCTGCACCACGACGCTGGCGTAGGGCGTGCGGGTTTCTACCTGAATGGCACCCAGGTTGATCTTGCGGCCACCCAGCCAGCCGCTGGCGGCCTGGGTCAGTGCTGTGTCGATGGTGTAGATGCCCAGTTGCCAGTTGCGCTTGAGCTCGCCGGTGTCGGTCACCGACTTGCTGGCATCGGCAGCCAGCAGTGACTGCCCCGGGTCCCGCAGTACCTGCGCATCGGCAGCGATGTCAGCGGGCTTCAGCCATGGCAGTTCGGGTGTTTGCGGCAGGGCGATCTGCAGCTGGCCCTTTTCCATGGCCGTGCGCAACAGGGGTGAGTTGCGCGGGGTGATTTCCTGGTTGTACAGGGTGGCGGGCGTAGGGGCGAATACATAGTGAGTGGTAGCCGGCTTCACGTCTGCGCGGCGGTAGAGCAGGGCGGCAGCGGGCAGGGTGGCGAGCATTGCCGGGTCATTGTACGCGTGCCAGTTGTCCGCCGTACGCCAACCCGGGTTGAACGCCTGCTGGCTGTAGGCATATTGCAGCATGGCGTCCCAGCCCTGATGGGCGGCGGTGCCGGCCACATACAACGGCAACGAGTGACGGTCGGGCAGTGGGAAGGGCTCGGCGTTCCACTCGGTGACCGTCAGCGGCTTGCCGACTACCTGGGCGGCTGCGATCCAGTCGATCATGCCGTCGCTGGTGAGCGGGTTCTTCTCCAGTTGGCCAATGGCGCCATAGCTGTGGGCGTCGATCACGTCACCGGCCGTCAGGGCGGGCAGCGCGCTCAGGCCATTGCCGCCCCAGGTGCTGGTGGTGGCGATCGGCACTTTTACCCCGACGGTGCGCAGGTGGGCGATCATGTCGGCGTTGAAGCGATGTTCCAGTTCGTTGAGGAACAGCTTCGACGGCCCGTGTTCCCAGGCACGCCAGGTAAGGTCCGCGGGCAGGTCATACTGTTTGGCGAAAGCTTTCGCCGCAGCCATGTAGCGCTCGCTGTGGCGTGGCACATCCTTGTTCGGCATCAGGGCGTTGCCATAATGCTGGGTCAGGTCGTTCTCGTTGGTGATCAGCACTGCAGCGATGGCCGGGTCATCCTTGTAGGCCAGGCCGGTGTACGCATTCACATGGGTCAGGTACTGCTCGGCGAAGCGCTTCATGGCCTGCTGGATGCTGCTGTTGACGTAGGCGTAGCCCTTCAGGTCGATGCGCGCTTCGCCCTTGGCCAGCTCCTTGAAGTCGTCGATGCTGTCGTTGGCGGTGAGCGCGCGCTGTACGTGCATGTCCAGCCAGATGTACACCCCTTCGTCCTTGAGCGCCTTGATCCACAGGTCCAGCTTGCGCAGCGACTCGGTGCCCAGCTGCTGGGTATCACTCACCAAGGCGGCGTCGCCGAACACATTGGGGTTGACCCAGGGCGAGTCGTGGTGATGCAGGCGCACCAGGTTGAAGCCAAGGGCCGACAGGCGCTTGGCCTGCTGGCGAATTTCTTCGTCGGGGGTTTTGAACAGTGAATAGGCGGACAGGTTGGTGCCCCAGAAGCGCACCGGGGTGTTGTCGGCGAACATCAGTTGCTCGCCAACTGCCTTGACGAAGCCACGCTTGCCGGCAGGTTTCTCCGCCGCGTTGAGGAACGACAGGTCCACCGGTGAGGTGCGCCAGTCCAGCTGGTCATCGGGCCAACTGGCAGGGTCGGCCAGGCCGAAACGTTCGGTCGGGGTAGGGCCCAGATCGATGTCGCCGGTAACGTTGAGTACGGCCCTGATCTGCTGCTTGCCGGCATTGATCGGGTCCTTGTATAGAAACGCACGCAGTTCGGACGGGTTGCCGCGCTCGAAATACACCTTGGCCAGTGGCGGGTCGAAGCGCATTTCGATGCGCCGGCCCTGGTCGGCCTTGCCCCACCACCAGCCGCGGTTGTCGGGCAGCAATTGCGGGGCCCCCATGTCACCGGCGATTTGTGCCGGGTCGAACTGGAACACCATGCCGCCGCCCATTACCCCCGCCTGGCGGCTGTGTGCATCGAGGTCGATGGCCCAAGTCAGGGTTTGCGCCTGCTCCTTGCGGATATCGGCGGCCAGGTCGAAGTCCAGTTCCTTGTTCTTGCCACGCAGCGTGTAGTGGTAAGGGCCGTTGACCTTGAAGTCGGTCTGGAAGGCGGTCCAGCTCCAGTTGCCAGCCCAGAAGTCGAACTTGGCTTGCATCACCGGCCCGCCGCCGCGTGTCACGCTGGGCAGGCCATTTTGCTCATCGACACTGACCTGCCAGGCCGACCCCCAACCGGTCAATGGCAGCAAGGCCAGGCCGGCAATGCCTGAAAGGCGCACGAGATGACGCAGGGCAAGCACATTCATGAACATTACCTGGGTTGTAGGTCGGGGCCGGCCAGTTGCGTGGCCTCGCTGTTGTGCAACCGTCGCACCATCTGGGTGTAGGCCACGCCCAGTCCGGCGATGGACCAGTACACCACCGGAATGAAGGTGATGCTGCTGACGGTGAAGATGATCACCAGAATGCCGATCAGTGTCGCCAGCAAGGCCCGGCCCAGCTGCCTTCGTTCGTCGGCCTTATCGGGAAAGCTGAGCATGGCCTTGCGGATACCCTGCAGCACCACGGCAAAGAACGCCACGAACAGGCCGAGACCGACCAGGCCGACTCGCAGCGCCAGGTTGATGTAGGTGTTGACGATGTCGATGATGCCTTCGCCCTGGATCATCGATTGCATTTCCGGGGTGTTGCGGAAGTCGAATGAGCCGAACAGCGGGTTGCGCTGGATGACGATCCACGAATTGTCCATCAACCGCTCGCGGTAGGTGATGTTCTCTTTCTCGATGTTGCCGATGTAGGGCAGCAGGTCCAGCACCTTGTCGCCACCGGGCACCACGGTCAGCAGGGGCAGCGCCAGCATGGCGGCAGCAGCCAGCAACGCCAGGCGCCTCACGGCACCTTTGCCCAGAGCGATGAACACCACCACGATGACTACCGCGCCGATCCACGGGCCACGGGACAAAGGGGCGAATAACCCGGCGGCCAGCAGCAGGGCGCCCATGGCCCGGTGCAGCGGGCGTTGCACATAGCCCTGGACGAACAGGAACAGGCCGATGGCCACGCTCATCACATAACCCAGCGCAATCGCCTGGCCCGTGGTGACGCTGGCCCGCAACGCGCCGCCACGGCTCAGGTAGCCGGACATGCTCCACGGCACGCCCATGGCGTCGACCAGGGCGCTGTACAGCAGCCAGTGGCGTACATATTCGGCCACGGCGATCAGCGCCATGACGAACGAGGTGAGTACGAAGGCCAGCATGGCGTCCTTGAAGTCGCTGATCTGACGCAGGCCCCGGCTGGCCACGTAATACGGCAAGAAGACGTCGACATACAGGTACAGCGCCTGGCGCAGGGTGTCGGTGAGGGTGGTTTCGCGCAGGTACAGCACGCTCATCAGCACCAGCCCGGCTGCCAGCAACCGGTCGGCCCAGGTGCGGCCAAAGCGCAGCGTGTCGCCCTGGCGACGGAGTTGCAGCGCGGCCGGCAGCAGTACGCACAGGGCCAGCAGGCGGATGTGGTTAAGGTCGACCAGGTAGTTGACCACGCCGAAACCGGGCACTTGCACCGACGCTGGAGGGATCAGGAACAGCAGCATGTAGAACAGCGCCATGGGGTTGTGTTCGCGGCGCCCGGCCAGCCACAGGATCACCGCGCCTGCGCCCAGGTACAGCCAGAAACTGTGCGAGACAAAGGCCAGCACGGTCAGCAGGAACCACAGGTTGCGCCGGCGCTTGTAGTCGCTTGGCGGGATCAGGTCGGTAGCAGGCCGCCGCGCCAGCAGGAAGACCACGCTCGCCAGGAACAGGATGACGATCAACGCACGAAAATGTTCAGGCATCGGCTATGTACACCTTTCCCTCGGTGGGCAACGGCTAGCATCGTGGCTAATTGAAACTATAGTGACTTTAGCCGATCAGTCAGAGATTGAAGTCATGCCGTCGATTGATGTGTCAGCCGCCGCGAGCCTGCGCCAGCGGGCCATGAGGGCCGGTTCGTGGAACCTGCTGTCACAGGTGGCGTCACAGGTGATGCGCCTTGGCGGCAATCTGATCATGGCTCGACTGCTGCTGCCGGAAATGTTCGGGGTGATGGTCATTGCCACCACCGTGTCGGTACTGCTGCATTTGCTGTCGGATGTAGGGCTGCGCCAGAACATCATCCAGAGCCATCGCGGCGACGATCCAGACTTTCTCAATACCGCGTGGACCGTGCAGATCATCCGCGGCTTCGTGCTGTTTGCCTTGACCCTGTTGCTGGCCCTTGCCGCCTGGGTGGCCCAGGTGGAAGAGCTGTGGCCGGCGGACTCAACCTATGCCGCACCGGTATTGCCGATGGTGCTGGCGGTCACCGGGCTGTCGGCGGTCATCTGGGGTTTCCAGTCCACCAAGATAGATGTCGCGGTCCGAACTTTCCAACAGAAGCGCGTGGTGCTGGTCGACCTGGCGTCCCAACTGGCGGGGCTGGTGGTGATGCTGGTGCTGGGTTTGCTCACGCATTCCATCTGGGCGCTGGTGATCGCCGGCGTGGTGTCGGCCGTGGCCTGGACCGTGCTGGGGCACACCGCGCTCGAAGGGCCGAACAACCGCTTGCGCTGGGACCGCACGGCGCTGACCGAACTTATCGTGTTCGGCCGCTGGATTCTGCTTTCGTCGATGGTCGGCGTGCTGGCCATGTACGGTGACCGTATATGGTTCGGCGCCAGCATGTCGGCGGCCCAGCTGGGGGTGTATTCCATTGCGGTACTGATCCTGGGTGCTGTCCAGACTGCGCTGATGAAAATTGTCGGCGCCGTGGCACTGCCTGCCTTCAGCGAGGCGGCGCGGGCCGACGACAAGGAGCGCCTGAAAGCGCTGTATTACCGCTTCCGCCTGCTGGTCGACCTGCTGGTGCTGTTCATTTGTGGCGGCTTCCTGACCGCCAGCCCGCTGCTGATTGGCTGGATGTACGACGATCGCTACCGTGAGGCTGGCCCGATGCTGGCAATTCTTTCGCTGTCGTTCATCGTATTGCGCTATACCTTGGCTCATCAGGTGTGGATTGCCCTGGGCCTGACCAAGTACCAGGCCATGGACAACATCATTCGCCTGGTTTCGCTGTGGGGGCTGCTGCCACTGCTGCTGGCCATTGGCGGTGTCGAGTGGGCGATCTGGGGGGTTGCCCTGCATACCGTGCCAACGGTGGTGCTGGTGGTGTACGTGAACCGCAAGCTGGATATGTTCAGCCTCAAACGTGAACTGGTGGTGCTGCCGATGCTGCTGGTCGGGGCGCTGTGCGGGGCGCTGCTGACGGCCTTTTTCAACTGGCTGTGATGCAGGTCGCTTGGTGTAATTTTATGGGTACAGGTCACGGGATTATGGGGAAGCTCACTTTTTGCACTGCGCAGTTGGGTCGGAGAAGCTTTCTTCACAGTTGTGTGTTGCTCGGCGTGGGTAGCGCGGTGTGTGGCGTCTTGCCAGCCGTTGCCGGCAAACCTGGCGAACAGCCTGGGTTCGTGGTGATCAACGGTTGGGTATTGCCGTCCCGTTATTTTCGGAACGAGCCAGCATGATCAGCGATTACCAGCAGCAGAAGGCGCTGCGCGACAACTATGATTTCTGCATCATCGGTGCCGGCCCGGCGGGTATCACCCTGGGCCTGCGCCTGGCGAGCGCTGGCTGGAACGTGCTGATCGCCGAAGGCGGGGGGCGCGAGTACGCGCCGCACTCGCAAGCCCTGTATGCCTGCGCATCCACGGGTCTGGAGCTGTATGCCGAGGAAACCCGCCTGCGCTATCTGGGCGGCACATCCAACCACTGGGCGGGCCGTTGCCGGCCATTCACCGCATCGGACTTCACCTTCGCCCCGCCAGGTGACTTGCCAGGCTGGCCGATCCCCTATTCAGAGATCGAAAGCTACCTGCCGGCAGCGATGGATATCGTCGACTTGCCGCCGGGTGCAGATTTCCGTGCGATGAATACCGGCCTCGCTGGCGGTGAGTTCGAGGCAGACCGTTTTCTGCTCAGCACACCGACCCGCTTTGCGCAGAAGTACGCCACGGCGCTGGAGCAGACCAAAGGCCTGGACGTGTTCATCAACTGCAACTGTGTCGACCTTGAGTTCGACAAGGCTTCCGGCCACCTGGCGGCGGTGGTGTTGTCCGACTACGAACGCAATCGCCAGCGCCTGGTGGCGAGGAATTTCATCCTGGCCACGGGTGCCATCGAGAATGCCCGGCAGTTGCTGAACAGTGAGACGCTGGTGGCGGCAGGCGTGGTAAGCCGGCAGGGGTTGGTCGGCGGGTGTTTCATGGAGCACCTGAACATCGAGATGGGTACCTTCATCCTCAAGTCCGGGCAGGACCCTGAGCCGCGCCAGTACTACACCACCGACGCCTTCGTCGACGCGTACAAGGCGGGTAAAGGCAACGTCACGGCGGCCTTGTTGGCGGATGTGCAAACCTACGGGCGCACTGCCGAGGTCAAGCATTTTCTCGAGAACTTGGCCTGCGACATGGGGATTTCCAGCAAGATCGAATTCGTGGCCAAGTTCAGTTGCCCTGGCGATGGCGTCATCAGCACCATGATCGAACAGTTCCCCAACCTGCAAAGCCGTATTTCGTTGCTGGACGAGAAGGATGCGCTGGGGGTGGCCAAGGTCAATGTCAACTGGGCGCTGAGTGCAGATGACCGGCACACCATCAAGTGCATTGGCACGGAGCTGGCCAAGCAGTTCGCCGATATGGGCCTGGGTTTCGTCAAGCTCAATGACTTCGTCTACGACACGTCCATTCCACTGATAATGGCGCCACATGCGCACCACATGGGCACCACGCGCATGGCCGCTTCGCCGCAGTCCGGCGTTGTCGATGCCAATTGCAGGGTTTTCGGCACCGAAAACCTCTATGTCGCCGGCAGCAGCATTTTCGCCAAGGGCGGCGCTTCCAACCCGACCATGCCGCTGTTGCAGTTTGCCGTACGGCTGGCCGATCACCTTGACGCGAAGATGAGAGCGGCCAGCGGAGCCGCAGCGTAGAAGACGTTGTAGACAGGGTGAGTGCGCAGCGGTCAGCACCTAGAAGAACGAGACCGCATCGCCTCAGGGACACATCCAGCGGTACAGATCGCGAGGCCAGGCAGTATGAAGGGATGGATACGCAAGGCAGTGATGCACTATGCCCATTCAACCGGGCGAGCAGGCACGTTCTACAGGAGGTTTTGCAAACCTTCAGGGCTGGAGTGGGGCGCCTGGCTCACGCGTTGGGGCAACTTTCATTCGGTAGGGACTAACTTCTTTGTCAACACCGGCTGCAAGTTTCTGGACCCTTCACTGGTGCGTATTGGTAACAGTGTCGGGCTGTCTGACTGCACGCTGATCGGGCATGACGGGGTGGTGTTGTTGATAGAGCATCGCTTTGGCAAGCACCTTGATTCGGTGGGCTATATCGACATCAAGGACAACTGCTTCATTGGCCATGGCGCAATCATCATGCCGCGGGTGACCATCGGGCCTGAGTCGATCGTCGCCGCAGGTGCGGTGGTCACCAAGGATGTGCCGCCGGGTACGGTGTACGGAGGCAACCCGGCGGAGTTCATCTGTACCACCGAAGCGTTGATCAAGCGGGTCGAGGCACGCTGCGAGTCCTACCCATGGATTGACCTGGTCAAACAGCGCAATGGTGCCTATGACCCCGAGGTAGAGCCGCTGCTGATGGCGCAGAGGCGCCAGTATTTCTTCGGGGACAGCAACAATGGCTAAACCGGTCGACGTGATGGTGGTCAACTTCAACACCGCAGGGTTGTTGCAGCCGATGTTCGATGCCCTGCGCCGGGCTGACAGCGAGCGGCTGGCCAGCTACCTGGTGGTGGACAACGCCTCGGTCGACGATTCGGTGCAGCGCATGGCCGAGGTATGCCCGCAGGCCTTGCTGCTGAGCAACAAGCAGAACATCGGCTTTGGCCGGGCAAACAACCAGTTGCTGGCGCACCTGAAAGGCAGGTACGCCTTGTTGCTCAACACCGACGCTTTCGTCGCCACCGACTCGCTGCAGAAAACCATCGATTACATGGACGCCCACCCGGACTGTGGTGTGCTGGGCGTACGCCTGGAAGGCCGGGATGGCGACCTGCAACCCAGTTGCCGCTACTTCCCCACGCCGCTCAACGTGTTTGTCGGCCGTACCGGGCTGAAGCGGTTCTTCCCCGGCCTGAAGATGGTCGACGAAATGAACTGGGACCATGCCTCGGTGCGCGAGTGTGACTGGTTGCCCGGTTGTTTCTACCTGGTGCGCCGTGAAGTGCTTGAGCAGGTAGGCCTGTTCGATCCGCGCTACTTCCTCTACTACGAGGAGGTCGACCACTGCAAGCGGGTCAAGCAGGCGGGCTGGAAGGTGGTGTTCTACCCGCACACCACGGTGGTGCACATCGGTGGCGAAAGCTCGAAGTCGGTGGCCGAGCTGGAGGCGGCCAGCCGCCAGATCTCTGCCTACCAGATCGAGAGCGAGTTGCTGTACTTTCGCAAGCACCATGGGATTGCGGGGCTGGCCCTGCACATGCTGCTGGTCACCTTGGGTGACCTGGTGCTGGCACTCAAGGCACTGTTGAAACGACGCGGCCGCGGCGCGATTCTGGCCTGCTGGCGTCATTGCCGGGCGACCTGGTCACTGCTGTTCAAGACCCGCTACGCCAGCCAACCGACAAGGTAGGTGGAACCATGTTCGAGAATATTCGTGCTGACCTGCGGGCCCATGGCGGTGACTGGGGCGCCCAGGGTTTCTGGGTGCTGCTGGTGTACCGCTTCGGTCGCTGGCGTTACAGCGTGCGCCCGGCATTGCTGCGCAAACTGTGCTCGTTGCTGTACAAGGTATTGTTCAAGTTCGTGCAGATCATTACCGGCGTCGAACTGCCGTGCGAAGCGGTGATCGGCCGTAACTTCGTCATCGACCATTTTGGCGGCATCGTGGTCAGTGGTTACGCCCGGTTTGGCGATGACTGCCGTATCCGCAACGGCGTGGTGGTGGGCTTGAAGAATGTGGACGAGCCAATTGCCCCCGTGTTTGGCAACAACGTCGATATCGGCACCGGGGCCAAGGTGCTGGGCAGCATCCGCATTGGTAACAACGTGATCATTGGCGCCAATGCGGTGGTGCTGGTGGATGTGCCGGACAACTCTCTGGCAGTTGGGGTGCCGGCCACCATCAAGTCCCGTCAGCCTGCCGCCACGGCCCCGGTCGAGTGAGGCCCATGACGACCGTGATCGGCGTGGTGGTGATCGGCCGGAACGAAGGCCAGCGCCTGGAGCGCTGCCTGCGTTCGCTGGTGCATGCCGCCGACAAGGTCATGTATGTCGATTCGGGCTCCACCGACGGCTCGCTGGCGCTTGCCCGCAGCCTAGGGGTGGAAGTACTGGCGCTGGACCTGAGCACCCCGTTTACCGCCGCACGCGCACGCAATGAAGGTTTCGCCGCCTTGCTGCGGCTATTGCCGTCGATGCAACGGGTACAGTTCGTCGATGGTGATTGTGAAGTGGATGCCCGCTGGCTGCCCACGGCCCAGGCGTTTCTTGACGAACACCCCGAGGTGGCGGTGGTGTGTGGCCGCCGGCGCGAACGCTTCCCGCAAAGGTCGGTGTACAACTTGTTGTGCGACCTGGAATGGGACACCCCCGTTGGTCAGGCCAAGGCCTGCGGTGGGGATGCGCTGATGCGCGTAGACGCCTTTGCTGCAGTGGGCGGCTTTCGCCCCGACCTGATTGCCGGCGAGGAGCCGGAGTTATGCGTGCGCTTGCGCGCCAAAGGCTGGAAAGTCTGGCGCCTGGCCGCCGAAATGACCCTGCATGACGCCGCCATGACCCGTTTCAGCCAATGGTGGCGGCGCAGCCTGCGCGCCGGGCACGCTTATGCCGAGGGCGCCTACTTGCATGGCCAGCCACCAGAGCGACACTGGCTGCGCGAGTCGCGCAGGGCCTGGTTGTGGGGCCTGGGCATCCCTCTGGTGATCGTGCTGGCCTGCCTGCTGGTGGGCGGCTGGGGCCTGTTACTGCTGTTGATCTACCCCCTGCAGGCGGCGCGCCTGGCGCGTCGTGGTGGCAAGCCAACGCGCGAGAACTGGCTGCAGGCGGGGTTTCTGGTGCTGGGCAAATTCCCGGAAATGCTGGGCCAGCTGAAGTTCTTGCGCCACCGCCTGGCGGCCGGCAAATCGGCTTTGATCGAGTACAAGTGAGAGAGACCCATGATGCTCGGCACCCTCGTGAAAAGCGTGTTCATCTTGCAACCGGGCTACTCGTTGCGGGCGTTGCACAACAAGTACAAATTGATGCTGGAGATCGCCAGGCACCGGCATGAGCTGAGCACGTTCATGCAGCGCATGACCGCGGCGCTTGGCCCGCAGGGTTTGCAGCGGCTGGGCGTGGATTGTATCGGTGTCGTGCAATGGCCTTACATCAGCCAGTCCTGGGCTGCCCCGCAGCGCCTGGACGCAGTGGCCTCGCACTTTGAACTGGTGGCCAGGCAGTATCCCGCGTTGCTGCTGCTGGGGCGCGATGAAAGCCTGACGCTGTGTGACCTGTCCAGGCACTCGCCAGGCTGCAGGCTGGTGCTGGACCGGCCGATCTGGTTCAAGCGCGAGGGGGAGCTGGTGCTGAACCTGTTCCAGCATGACCTGCGTGTGGCTTCGCTGGCATTCGTCCTGTGCCGTGGTCAGGGTGAGCTGAGCCTGCTCATCGGCGCCGTGCAGGGCATACACAAGGGCGTCGACAGTGAAACCTCGCTGGCCATCTACCGCGAGCTGACCAAGGACTTCGAGGGGCTGCGCCCACGCAGCCTGTTGCTGGAAGCCTTGAAGTGCCTGGCCAGGACCCTGGGTGTGACGCAGCTGTACGCCGTCAGCGATGCCAGCCGGCATCATCGCCACCCCTATTTCGGCAGCGACAAGGGCCAGGACCTTGCGGCCAACTACGATGCAATCTGGCAAGAGCATGGTGCCATGGCGTCCGCGCGGGAAGATTTCTGCAACCTGCCGCTAGCCCCCGCGCAACGTGCAGAAGCTGACATTCCGGCGAAGAAACGGGCAATGTACCGTCGCCGCCAGGCGTTGCTCGACGATGTTTTTAAGCGTTTGCAGGCTGCATTGCCAGGCGCTGGTCACAACCTTGGACTACAAGGAAAACAGGGGGATGCATTTGCTGTGAGTGCATCAGCAGTAGGCAAACCGCCCGTAGTCGACAGCCTGAAATGAAGGTTGCCAGGGCAGGTTGGTCATCAAGCGGGTTTGGATCTGGATTCGTATGCGCATTGCTTACTTCATCAATCAGTACCCGAAAGTCAGTCACAGTTTCATCCGTCGCGAAATCCTGGCGCTGGAGCGTCAGGGGGTAGAGGTGCAACGCATGGCGCTGCGCGGGTGGGACGCCGAGGTGCAGGATGCCGAGGACGCAACCGAACGGGACAAGACCCGCTACGTGCTGAAAGACGGGCTGAAGGGGTTGCTAGGGCCGACCTGGCAGGTGCTGCGCGCGCAGCCACGGCGCTTTGGCCAGGCTCTGTGGCTGGCGCTACGCCTGGGCCTGCGTGCCGACCGCCCCTGGCCCTACCACCTGGTCTACCTGGCTGAGGCCTGCCAGCTACTGCAGTGGCTGCAGGTCGCCCAGGCGGAGCACGTGCACGCGCACTTCGGCACCAATTCTACCGAAGTGGTCATGCTGGCCAACGTCCTGGGCGGGCCGGCGTACAGCTTTACCGTGCACGGGCCGGAGGAGTTCGACAAGCCGCAGTTCCTGCACATGGGGGAGAAGGTGCGGCGAGCCGCCTTTGTCGTCGCGGTAAGTTCGTACGGGCGCAGCCAGCTGTTTCGCTGGGTTGCGCACGAGCACTGGACCAAGGTGAAGGTAGTGCACTGCGGCCTGGAGCGGGGTTTTCATGAGGTGGCGCCG
Organism: Pseudomonas sp. DCB_BI; assembly: GCF_026240995.1. Lineage (NCBI taxonomy): Bacteria > Pseudomonadati > Pseudomonadota > Gammaproteobacteria > Pseudomonadales > Pseudomonadaceae > Pseudomonas > Pseudomonas sp. DCB_BI. The sequence continues at coordinate 226,410 of NZ_JAPFCG010000005.1, forward strand.
GTTGACGTGCCGTCGGTGCCAAGGCTGGTATGCGTCGGGCGCCTGTGCGAGCAGAAAGGCCAGCTTTTGTTGGTGGAAGCCGCGCGCCGCCTTGCTGCCCAGTCGGTTGGCTTCGAGCTGGTGCTGGCCGGTGATGGCGAAATGCGCGGGCAGATCGAGGCCCTGGTCGCCCGGCACGGTCTGCAGCAATGGGTGCGCATTACCGGCTGGATCAGCAGCGCGCAGGTACGCGAGGAAATCCTGGCGGCCCGCGCCCTGGTACTGCCTAGTTTTGCCGAAGGCCTGCCGGTGGTCATCATGGAGGCCATGGCCTTGCGCCGACCGGTACTCACCACGTATGTGGCAGGCATTCCTGAGCTGGTAAGGCCTGGTGAGAATGGCTGGCTGTTTCCCGCCGGGGCGGTCGACGAGCTGGTGACCGCCATGGCCGACTGCCTGGCGCAACCGGCCGAGGTGCTGCAACGCATGGGTGATGCGGCGTGCCAGCGGGTATTGCAACGGCACGATATAGACACCGAGGCGGCCAGGCTGGCCGACTACTTCAAGGCATTCGCATGATTAGTGTATTGGGTTGGCTATTGGGCCTGTTGACGGTCATCGTCCTGGTACCGGTGTTGGTGTTTTCGCTTCAGGTGCTAATGGCCTGTCTGCCTGCACGGGCGCCGCTGCCGGGCAGCGGTGCCCGGCCTCGGGTTGCGGTGCTGGTACCTGCTCACGATGAGGCCTCGATCATCCAGGCCACCTTGGCGACCATTACCCCGCAACTGCTCGAAGGCGACCGCCTGCTGGTGGTCGCCGACAACTGTTCTGACAACACGGCACAACTGGCGCGCGAGTCAGGCGCCGAGGTGGTCGAGCGGTACGATGCACAGTTGCGCGGCAAAGGCTACGCACTGGACTTCGGTGTACGCCACCTGGCGCGTCAGCCACCCGAGGTGGTGATCGTGGTGGATGCCGATTGCCAGGTGGGCGAGGGCGCGATCGACACCCTGGCACGCCGTTGCCATGCTGCCCAGCGCCCGGTGCAGTCGCTGTACCTGATGCGCGCACCCGCCGGTGCCGGGCTGAAAGTACAGGTTGCCGAGTTTGCCTGGCGGGTCAAGAACCTGGTGCGTCCACGGGGCTGGTCGCGGCTGGGCCTGCCTTGCCAGTTGATGGGGGCGGGCATGGCGTTCGGCTGGCACGATCTGAGCCTGATCAACCTCGCCAACGGCCACCTCGTAGAGGACGTAAAGCTGGGGCTGGACCTCTGTCAGCAGGGCAAGCCCCCGCTGTTCTGCCCCGAAGCGCTGGTTACCAGCCAGTTCCCGCTGAGCCAGCAAGGCCTTAACAGCCAGCGCACCCGCTGGGAGCATGGTCACCTGGGCCTGATGCTGGGCGATGCACCCAAGCGCGTACTGGCCGCCATTACCCAGCGCAACGGCAGCCTCGCGGCCATGACCCTGGACCTGGTGGTATCTCCCCTGGCATTGCTGACGTTGACCTTGCTCGGGCTCAACCTGGTGACGTGGCTGGCATTCCTGCTGTTCGACCTGTCGGCGCCTGCGTGGCTGGCCCTTGCCGGGCTGGCCTTGCTGGGCTCTGCGGTGGTGCTGGCCTGGGCGCGGTTCTGCCGTGAGCTGATACCGTTTTCGGTGTTGCTGTATGCGCCGTTCTACGCCGCGAGGAAGATTCCTTTGTACCTGGGCTTCCTGATCAGGCGCCAGGTCGAATGGGTGCGGTCAAAACGGGATGACGACTGATGGCTCAGTGGCTATGGCAGCAACGCTGGACGCGGATTATCGAGCAAATGGCAGTCGTCGAGAACGGCAGCGCAGCACAGCACCTGCTCGAACGCCTGGCCACTCCGGAAACAGCCACCGTACTGGGCTTTGTCAATGCCCATGCGATGAACCTGGTGGTGCGCGATGGTGCCTATTGCCAGGCACTGTCGGCCGCCGATGTGCTGCTGCGTGATGGCTCCGGCATGGCGATTCTCTATCGCCGCCTGGGCCTCGAACCTGGGTTGAACATGAACGGCACCGACTTCATTCCCCGGCTGTTGGCGGCCTACCGTGGGCGCAAGGTTGCTTTCTGGGGGACCCGGCAACCCTACCTGAACCACGCAGTCCGACGCTGTGAAAGCGCGTTCGGGGTAGTGCCAGTGTCCGTTCACGACGGTTTTGCCCGTGTCGAAACCTACCTGCAGCTGGCGCGCGAGCAGCAACCTGAGCTGATCGTGCTGGGCATGGGCATGCCCAAGCAGGAAGCCGTTGCGGCACAGCTTGCAGCCATAGGCGGGCCATGCCTGATCGTGTGTGGCGGGGCGATTCTCGACTTTCTGGGTGGCAAAGTCAGCCGCGCACCTGGCTGGTTGCGGCGTCTGGGAGGGGAGTGGTTGTACCGTCTGCTGCGTGAGCCCAAGCGCTTGTTCATACGGTACATCGTTGGCAATCCGTTATTCCTGCTGCGCACGCTGCTGTTACGGCGAGCGGCCGTTTCCACCAGCCGTACGGTGTGAATCGGCCAAAATCGCCGAGTGGAGTGATTGCGGGCACGTCGCTGGCGGGTGGCTGCTACAGTGATATCAACGGCTTGGGGGCTGAACGATTCTGCAGCACGGGCTTTGCATAAGCTTTTTCAAGACGTGTTGTTTGCTGGATGGCACTGGCTACGCTCTAACTGATGAGGCCTGAAATGGTTTTCGAACCCAGAAGCAGTCGTTCCTTGCTCCAGAGACGAAGCAGTGTCAGCAACGCCATCCAGGCCGGCCTCGATGGCATTGCCGTGACCGGTATCGCCTGGTACCTGATCTACGACCAGTTTGGCTACATCACCGCCGATTACGTGATCATGCTGCTGTTGCTGATTGGCGCACTGGCGGTCATTTACGATCATTACGCGATCTACCGCACCAACGTCGGGCTTTCGATCAAGGCCTTCCGCCTGTTCAAGGCTTGGTCGGCCACCTTCTGCTTCCTGGTGGTCATGGCCTTTCTGACCAAGCAAAGCGAAACCTATTCGCGCTTGCTGATGGGGCAGTTGTTCGTCATTGGTTATGTCGCGCAGTTGTTCTTGCACTTTGCCGTGCGTGAACTGCAAAAACGCTTTACCGCACACGCGCGGCTGGACAATGCCCTCATCATCGGCAACGGTGACCTGGCCAACTTCCTGTATCAGAAAATCAGCAACAACCCGTGGTTTGGCGAGCGGGTGCTTGGGTGCGTGCTGCTCGACAAGGATGATGAGCAGGGGCTGGAGACTGCCGAGGGCAAACAGCGCCTGCCGGTGCTCGGGCATATTGGCGACCTTGACGAGCTTGTCGCCCGGCACGCTATTCGCACGGTGTACCTGGTGACCCCGCTGGGGGGGTCCGAAGTCATCAACGATGTGTATTTCAAGTTGCTCGACAAGTGCATTGCCGTCAACTGGGTGCCTGACATCTTCTCCTTGCGCCTGATCAACCACAGTGTCCGGGAAATTGCCGGTATTCCAGTGCTGACCTTGTCGGAGACGCCGCTGACGGGCATGAGCCTGTTCCTGAAAAACCTTGAGGACCGGGTACTGGCAGCGTTGATCCTGCTCTGTGCGTCACCTGTGCTGTTGGCAGTGGCCTTGGCCATCAAGATCGACAGCCGTGGCCCGGTATTCTTCCGCCAGGAACGCACGGGCTGGACTGGCGAATCGTTTCGCATCTGGAAATTCCGCAGCATGCATGTGCACCAGCCGGAGCATGGCGTGGTGGTTCAGGCGCAGAAGAATGACCCGCGGTTGACCCGGGTTGGCGCCTTTATCCGGCGTACCAGCCTCGATGAGTTGCCACAGTTGTTCAATGTGCTGACGGGGGAGATGTCGCTGGTCGGGCCGCGGCCCCATGCCCTGCAACATGACACTTTGTATTCCCAGGACATCGTTGACTACTTTGCCCGCCACAATATCAAGCCGGGCATGACCGGTCTGGCCCAGGTACGCGGGTTCCGGGGCGAGACCAAGGACATCGAGCAGATGATCCAGCGGGTGGACTCGGATATCGAGTACATCAACAATTGGTCGCTGTGGCTGGACTTCGTGATCCTGGTGCGGACGCTGAATGCGTTTACCGGCAAGCAAGCCTATTGAAGATGCCTCGGCGCTGCGGGGCCTGTAGGCGAGTCCTTGATCAAAGGATGCAACTCCCTGAACCCGCGCGCTTCCTCCACCAGCCAGTCATGCACTGCTCGCGCCCCTGGCTGGTTCAGGCCACCCGGCGGGTAATGCACCACATAGCGTTTGTGGTTGGCGATGGGCACACCAAACGGCACGATCAGGGCGCCACGCTCCAGTTCGTCATTGAGCAGCGTGCGCCGGGCAATCGCCACGCCAATACCGGCAATCGCCGCCTCGATGGTCAGGTGGTTACGGTTGAAGGTGTGCCCACGGCGTACATCCAGCCCGGTGGCGCCGATGCCGTCCAGGTAGAATTCCCACTCGGCATACTCCGAACTGCCACGCCAGGCGGTGATGTCGTGCAGCAACGGGTAGTGCACCAGATCGCCTGGCCCGTGCAGGGGTGGGCGCCCACGTAGCAAGGCAGGGGAGCACACGGGGAAAATCTGCTCGTCCAGCAGCGGCGTCGAGAGCATGCCTGGGTAGCTGCCATCGTTCAGGTCGATGGCCAGGTCGAAGTCGCCCGGCGTCAGCGCCTGGGCACTGTCTTCAGCCACCAGGCGCAACTCGATGTCCGGGTAGCGTTGCTGAAAGCGCGGCAAGCGCGGCGTGAGCCATTTGGCCAGGAACGAGGGGATCGAGCGCACACGCAAGGTGCCGCGGATTTCACCGGCGTCCAGGCGCAGCAGTTCGGCTTCGATACTGCCGTAGGCCTCGGCCACCGTCTGCGCCAGGCGTTGGCCCTCGGCACTCAGCTCGACGCCGCGCGCCCGGCGCAGGAACAGCCGATAGCCCAGGCGTTCTTCCAGCTGGCGCATCTGTTGGCTGACTGCGCCCGGGGTAATGTGCAGCTCTTCGGCGCAGCGGGTAAAGGACAGGTGCCGGGCTGCACAGGCAAATACATGCAGCCAGACGAACATCTGCCCATTCAATTGTCGTCGCATCGTTTAGTACCGCTAAAGCCTTGCTTAGGAAGTTTCGTTGGTCATTCATGAGTCTGCGCGTCAGTATCGCGCAGAATCGCATCAGCGCTCAATTTCTTCAGATAACCGTGTGGCAGCGGTATTGCTGCTCACGGTCAGGCATTAGTATGGCTATCAGTGTTTTCGACCTTTTCAAAATCGGCATCGGCCCTTCGAGCTCCCACACCGTCGGCCCCATGCGGGCCGCTGCGAGCTTTGCCCAGGCCCTGCGCGAGCAAGGCCTGCTGGCGCGGGTAACACGTGTGGAGGTGCGGCTGTACGGCTCGTTGTCCGCTACCGGGGTAGGCCATGCCACTGACCGTGCTTGCCTGCTCGGGCTGATGGGCCAGTGGCCGGACCGTATCGACCCGGCCACCATTGAGTCGCGCATTGGCCAGGTGCTGCAGGAGCACTGCCTGATGCTCGATGGCAGCCACCCGCTGGCATTCGAATATACCCGTGACGTGCTGTTCCTCGACGAGAACCTGGCCTATCACCCTAATGCCATGAGCCTGGAAGCCATGGACGGGCAAGGTAGCCTGTTGTGCCAGACCTACTATTCGGTTGGCGGTGGCTTCATCGTCGAGCAAGCGCAGATCGATACGCCGACCCGTAGCGTGGATGAGGTGGTGCTGCCCTATGAGTTCGACAGTGGCGCCCAGTTGCTGGGCTTGTGCAAGGCCCACGGCTTGAGCGTGGCCCAACTGATGATGGCCAACGAATGTGCCTGGCGACCGGAGGCCGAGGTGCGTGAAGGTTTGCTGCGCATCTGGGCTGCTATGCGTGAGTGCGTGGAGAACGGTCTGCGCAACGAAGGCATTCTGCCTGGCGGCCTGCATGTCAAGCGACGCGCTGCGCGGCTGCACCGGAGCCTGCAGGAGTTGGGCAAGCCCAACGTGATCGGCTCAACCCTCAGCGCCATGGAGTGGGTGAACCTGTTCGCCCTGGCGGTCAACGAGGAGAACGCGGCGGGCGGGCGTATGGTCACCGCCCCTACCAACGGCGCTGCTGGCATTATCCCGGCTGTGCTGCATTACTACATGAAGTTCAACCCCACCGTTTGCGATGCCGATGTAGTCGATTTCCTGCTGGCGGCAGCGGCGGTGGGTATTCTGTGCAAAAAGAATGCGTCGATTTCGGGGGCTGAGGTAGGCTGCCAGGGCGAGGTGGGATCGGCCTGTTCGATGGCTGCCGCCGGCTTGGCTCAGGTGCTGGGAGCGACGCCGCCGCAACTGGAGAACGCGGCCGAGATTGCCCTGGAGCACAACCTCGGGCTCACTTGCGACCCCGTAGGCGGCCTGGTGCAGGTGCCCTGCATCGAGCGCAACGCCATTGCTGCGGTGAAAGCGATCAACGCCGTGCAAATGGCGTTGCGAGGGGATGGTGAGCACTTCATCTCGCTGGACCGGGTGATCCGCACCATGCGTGATACCGGAGCAGACATGCATGCCAACTACAAGGAAACCTCGCGCGGCGGTTTGGCAGTCGCTTTTGTCGAGTGCTGATGTTCAACGCGGTCAACTGGAGCGGCCTTGTGTCTCGATGGGCCGCTCCTTACCCAGGTTGCGTTGACCTGTTGGGTCAGCTGTGACTCAGCGGCCTTTCTGCTTCGCTGCCAGGAAGCTCGCACGCATGTCCTTGGCCCAGCCATCCAGCACCGGCTTGACGTCGTTCAAGGTCAGCTTCTGGGTGTCGTTCTCCAGTTCCTGACCAGCGCCTTTGCGCACCACCTGGGCCAGTACCTTCTGGTTGGCACCATCGAGGAAGGCCGCTTCCACGCCCACATCCACGTCCTGATCACGGCCGCCCGTGGCCGTGTTCACACCCGCAGCGATCAACGCGATGGGGATCACCTCATAGGGTTTGAGCCCCTCGTTACTGGTAGACACCGCCGTAATCGCCGGGCGCACCACGATCACGCCGGGGCCAGGCCCCTTGGCCAGCGGCATCACACCACCCATTTCACGCCGCAGCGCTTCGTTGAAGTAGCGGGTGATTTCCCCCAGGGTCTGCGCGGAGATGACCGGGGTCGGCTGCGGTTTGGGGTAGAACTGGCTGGGCTCGATGAACACCTGGCTGTACTGGTTGATGTTGACCTTGGGGTCGATCCAGCGCATTACCGGGTCGCCCGACGGGCTTTTCGCTTCTTGTAGCCGGCTGTAGTCCTTGAGGAAACCGGAATAGTCCTTAGGGTCCACGCGGTTGCTGGAGCAGGCGGCTACGGCCAGTAGCGCAGCGCACAACAAGGTAATGCGAGGCAATGATTTCATGATGGAGAGGCATCCATGATTGATCGGCTACAACAACGCTAGCAGCTGCGGGGCCATTGGCCAGTGGGTGAGTCGATCTGTCAAACGGATGGGCCAAGATTTCTACAGACTTGCTGGGTCTCGCCGAAAGCGCTCAACTGCAGCCCGCCCGTTTTTGCGGTCCACCTGCTTACCCGTGCGGCCACGGTACGTCAGTGGGAGTAGGGCGAAACCAGCCCTTCAGGTCCTGCGCTAAATCTGATAAACGCCATAAAATCCATAGCTTTGAGTGTTCTTCTTCAACCCGATTGTCAGGTTGCAAAAAGCAGCCGAGGGGCTGCTTTATACGCTGGGATCATCAGCTATCAATGTGTTCGCCCCGCTAGCCCAGCGCCTCACGCAACCGGTACCACAGCATCCCCAGCGCGAGCAGCGGTGAGCGCAGGGCCTTGCCGCCGGGGAAGGTCAGGTGGGGTACGGCGCTGAACACGTCCAGGCCTTGGCTGTGGCCGAGGGCGATGCTCTCGGCCAGCAGTTTCGCCGTCCAGTGCGTCACGTTCAGGCCATGGCCGGAATAGCCCTGGGCGTAATACACATTGGGGTGCTGGCTAAGGCGCCCCACCTGGGGGAAGCGATTGGCAGTGATGCCGATCATGCCGCCCCATTGGTAGTCGATGCGCACATTGGCCAGTTGTGGGAATACCTTCAGTACCTTGGGCCGCATGTAGCCGGCGATATCCTTGGGGTCGCGCCCGGAATAGTGGCAGGCACCGCCGAACAGCAGGCGTCGGTCGGCCGTGAGGCGATAGTAGTCCAGGCCGACCTTCTGGTCGCACAGCGCCATGTTCTGCGGGATCAGGCTGCTGGCCAGTGCTTCGGGCAAAGGCTCGGTGGCTACCACATAGCTGCCGGCCGGGAGCACCTTGCCGCTCAGCCGCGGCTCCAGTTCGTCGAGGTGGGCATTGCAGCCCAGTACCAGGCTGCTGGCGCGTACCTTGCCGCGCGCGGTGTGCAGCGTCACGCTGGGGCCGTGCTCGATGCGCAGTACCGGGCTTTGCTCGAAAATCCGCACGCCCAGGCTGTGGGCGGCGCGGGCTTCGCCCTGGACCAGGTCGAGCGGGTGCAGGTGGCCGGAGCCCATGTCGACCAAGCCGCCGGCATACTGGTCGCTGGCAACAATCTCATGCAGCTGCGCGGCGCCGACCAGGCGCGTTTCATGGCGATAGCCCAACGCTGCCAGGTCATCCTGTTCATCCTTGAAGGCGGCGAACTGGGCTGGCGTATTGGCCAGTTCACAGAAGCCCCAGCGCAGGTCGCAGGCAATGTCATGGCGGGCAATGCGGTTGGCCACCAGCGCCACTGAATCGATGCCGGCCTGTTTGAGGTAGCGCACGCCGTCCTGGCCGACATGCCGGGCGAAGCCGCTGACATCATGGCCAATGCCGCGTATCAGCTGGCCGCCGTTGCGACCGCTGGCACCCCAGCCAATGCGTCGGCCTTCCAGCAGGACCACCGACAAACCGCGCTCGGCCAGTTCCAGCGCGGTATTGACCCCGGTCAGCCCGCCGCCGACCACGCATACGTCGGCCGTCAGGTCGCCGTCCAGGCTGGGGTAGGGGGCTGCGTCGCGTGCCGTGGCGGCGTAGTACGAGGCGGTGTGTTGGGTATTCAAAGGCATGGGCGCTCTCGACTCAGCGGTTGGACTTGATCTTGCTCCAGGAGCGGGTCATGACGCGCATGATCTTCGGGCTCGGGGTGCTGGAGATGTACAGTTTGTCCAGCACGTCCTGGGGCGGGTAGATCTCGGGGTTGTTCACCAGTGATGCATCCATGTAGGCCTTGGCGTCCGGGTTGGCGTTGGCATAGCCGACCGTAGCGCTGACCTTGGCGATCACCTTGGGGTCGAGCAGGTAGTTGATGAACGCCAGGGCCTGCTCGGGGTTGTTGGCGTCCTTGGGGATGGCCAGCAGGTCGAACCACAGGTTGCTGCCTTCCTTGGGAATGCTGTAGGCGACCTTTACCCCGTTCTTCGCTTCCACGGCGCGATTGGCCGCCTGGAACACGTCGCCGGAGTAGCCGAAGGCCACGCAGACATCGCCGTTGGCAAGGTCGGAGACGTACTTGGAGGAGTGGAAGTAAGTGATATAGGGACGGAGCTCCAGCATGCGGGCCTCGGCCTTGGCGTAGTCGGCGGCTTTTTCGCTGCGCGGGTCCAGGCCCAGGTAGTTGAGCACGGCCGGGAACAGCTCATCTGGCGAGTCCATGAAGGCCACGCCGCATTGCTTGAGCTTTTTCAGGTTCTCGGGCTCGAACAGCACGGCCCAGGAATCGATATGGTCCACGCCCAGTGCCGCCTTGACCTTGTCGACGTTGTAGCCGATGCCATTGGTACCCCACAGGTAGGGCACGGCGTACCGGTTGCCGGGGTCGTTCTGTTCCAGCTGCTTGAGCAGCTTGGGGTCCAGATGCTGCCAGTTCGGCAGCTTGCTGCGGTCCAGCGGCAGGAACGCACCGGCCTGGGCCTGGCGGGCGAGGAAATGGTTGGAGGGCACCACCACGTCATAGCCGGTGCGCCCGGCCAGTAGCTTGCCTTCAAGGGTTTCGTTGGAGTCGAAAACGTCATAGACCACCTTGATGCCGCTGCTGGCCTGGAAGTCGGCCAGGGTGGTGTCACCGATGTAGTCGGTCCAGTTGTACACGCTGACAGTGGGGCTGGCGTGGCTTGTGGTGGCGAACAGCAGGGTGAATGCAGCGGGGATCAGGGCTTGCAGATGACGCATGGGGACACCTCGTTGGTCTTGTTCTTCGAGTTGGGTGCAGGCTTGCCTGTGCAGGGGGTGCAAAGCACCCCCGCGGTGGTTCAGACACTCAGCATCAGGAATTCACGCTCCCACGAGCTGATGACGCGCTTGTAGTTCTCGTGCTCGGCGCGCTTGACCGCCACGTAGCCCTGGACGAATTGCTTGCCCAGGTACTGCTGCACGGTTTCGCAGTCTTCCATGTGCTGCAACGCATCTTCGATGGTGATCGGCAGGCGCAGGTTGCGTCGTTCATAGGCGCGGCCCTGTACCGGTGCGCTAGGGTCGATCTCCTCGACCATGCCCAGGTAGCCGCACAACAGGCTGGCAGCGATGGCCAGGTACGGGTTGGCATCGGCACCCGGCAAGCGGTTTTCCACGCGCATGGCCTCCGGGCCGGAGGTGGGCACGCGCAGCCCGGCCGTGCGGTTCTCCTCACCCCACTCGACGTTGACCGGGGCCGAGGTGTCCGGCAGGAAACGGCGGAACGAGTTGACGTTGGGCGCGAACATCGGCAACAGCTTGGGGATGTACTTCTGCAAACCACCGATGTGGTGCAGGAACAGCTGGCTCATGCTGCCGTCTTCGTTGGCGAAGATTGGCTTGCCGGTGGCGATGTCGACCACGCTCTGGTGCAGGTGCATGGCACTGCCAGGTTCGTCGGTGATCGGCTTGGCCATGAACGTGGCGGCCACGTTGTGCTTGAGCGCGGCCTCACGCATGGTGCGCTTGAACACCGTGATCTGGTCGGCCAGGTCCAGCGCGTCGCCGTGACGGAAGTTGATTTCCATCTGCGCCGGGCCGTCTTCGTGGATCAGCGTATCCAGGTCCAGGCCCTGGATTTCGCACCAGTCATAGACGTCTTCGAACAACGGGTCGAATTCGTTGGCGGCATCGATCGAAAACGACTGACGGCCACTTTCGGCACGGCCGGAGCGCCCCAGCGGCACTTGCAGTGGCAAGTCCGGGTCTTCGCAGCGCTTGGTCAGGTAGAACTCCATCTCGGGCGCCACGATCGGCTGCCAGCCCTTGTCGGCGTAAAGCTTGAGCACCTTTTTCAGGACGTTGCGCGGCGACAGTTCGATGGGGTTGCCTTGCTTGTCGAAGGTATCGTGGATCACGATCGCGGTTGGCTCGATGGCCCACGGGATCTGGTACACCGCCGTGGGGTCAGGGCGGCAGACCATGTCGATGTCGGCGGCATCGAGCAGGTTGTAGTAGATGTCGTCGTCAACGTAGTCGCCGGTGACCGTCTGGAGTAGCACACTCTCGGGCAGGCGCATGCCACGCTCGTGGAGGAACTTGGCAGTCGGCGCGATCTTGCCGCGGGCGATGCCGGTCAGGTCGCTGATCACGCATTCGACTTCGGTGATCCGGTGTTCTTTCAGCCAGGTGGACAGCTGATCGAAGGGGGCGTTCATACAGACCTCTTGGTTGGGTTTTTGTGTGCGCGGCAGGTGCCGGTGACTTCCCAGGTGACGCGCTGGAGACTATCTTGGTCCGAGGCGAGCAACGCCATCTATCCACTTTCTTCGGCAAGCAATGCACCAAAAGAGTGCAACTAGGACACAGCGTGACAACGCCCAATGCCTTGCAGGTTCAGGCTTTCCACACGTCGGATGTAACCGAGCAAGTCCGCGCCACCCCGGGTTGGCAACAGCAATACCGGCAGATGTCGCCCGGGCACTTCAGTGGCCAGCTGCGCTGCCTGGGGCTTGGGGGGGTGGATGTTTACGAGGAACGGCTCAATACCCGCGTCGAGCAGTTCTTTCGCGCGCCCAGCGGTTCGCTGGCATTCTGCTTCGACCAGAGCGAGAACAGCCTTTATCTGCTGAATGAGCAGAGCCGCAACATCTGGATCACCCCAGAGAACTACCAGGAAGTGGCGGTCGTGTTCGACCAGGCCTTTCTCGCCAGCCATGGCCTGGACCCTCAGCGCCTTGAGGGGCTGTTCATGGTGCCACTGGGTAGCGGCCAGAATGCGCTGTTCGGCAGCTGGCTCAGCGCCACCTTGACCCGCCTGGGCGAGGCGGGTAGCCCATTGCAAGGGCAAGCCCTGGCTGAGCAACTGCTGGAGGACTGCCTGTTCATCCTCGACAACGCCAGCCAGCGTTTGCAAGGCGTGGCCCTGGGGCGGCGGGACGAGGAAAGGGCGATCATGCACCGGGTCAGCGAATGGGCGGCCGATTGCCCGGAAGAGACGCTGAACCTGCTTGAGCTGGCAGACGTGGCCGGGGTTTCCTTGCGCCAGTTGCAGCAGGCGTTCAAGGCGTTTACCGGCATGCCGCCGGCGCACTGGCTGCGCCTGCGCCGGCTCAACGGTGCCCGGCGTGATCTGCTGCGGGGTGGCGAGGTGACCGTGGCCGAGGTAGCGATGCGCTGGTCTTTCTGGCATTTGGGAAGGTTTTCAGAGAGTTACCGTCAGTTGTTCAAGGAGTTTCCTAGTGAAACGTTGAAGCGTCGCAAAGGGTGAGGTGCGAGCGCGCCAGCGCGTGAACAGAGCAGCCCAGGTCACACTGACCCCAGCATTGCACGCCAAAAGTTGCTATCGTGCCGCCCTGTTTCCACCCGAGGTGACGATGTTCTACCTGCCTTTGCCCAGCGACCAGGCCGACCGCCTCGCCAGCGCGCCCACCACCGACTTTTTCAGCAGCGCCAGCCTCCTCGAAGCCGCCGCCGTGCTGTTCGTGCAAAACCTGCCACGCCAGCCGGCAACGGCTTCGGCCGACGCGCAAGAACGCCGCTTCGCCGAAATCGTGCGCATCGCAACCGACGTTGAAAACGCCGCCCCGGGGCGCTTCCAGGGCCAGGTGGCACAGCATTTCGACCATGAAGCCTTCGCCATGGGCCTGGGTATGCTCGGCGAAAACGGTATCGCCTTGTTGACCAGCGAAGTGGAATACCAGGCCGATGAACTGCGGGATGCCGAAGGCCAGTGGAATTTCCAGTTTGCCGAAACCTACCGCCAGCGGGCCACGCCACTGCACCCGGTGTACCTGCCAGCGCTGGCCAGTGACCTGATGCTCAGCGACCAGCAGAACCGCCTGCTGCGCGAATTCCTCAGTGGCATTGACGAGTCGGTGGCCGTGCAGGGCTTCGCCGGCACTGGCAAGACTTTCCTGATTCACCAGTTCGCCCGCCTGCTGGAGCCCCAGCGCACCTTGCTGCTGGCCTTGACCGAAGGCCAGTTGCGCGCGTTGCAGGCGCGCGTGAAGGACGCAGCCGCCTACACCGCGCTGACGTTCGGCCAACTGGCGGACGAGCTGCTCAACCTCGACCTCACCAGCAATGGCTGGCGCCTGCGCGACGCGTACCGCACCAAACGTTCATGGCGCCCGCAAGATGCGCAGGTAGTGCGCTGGTTGGCGATCCCGGACATCGGCCCGCTTGCCGCCCGTGACGTGGTTGGCTTGTGCATCCGCGCTGTGCGTACCTTTTGCCACACTGCCGACACCCAACTGCAGCTGCACCACCTGCCCTGGGCCGGGCCTGGCACTTCGCCGCTCGACCAGGAAGTACTGCTGGAAAAGGCGCGACTGTACTGGCAAGAGCTGATTCGCCCGTCAGCACGGGAAATCCAGCTTCCGGTGCGCGATTACCACCGGGTCAAGTTGCTGTCGCTGACAGACTACGTGATCGGCAACCGCTACACCCATGTCATCGTCGACGAGGCGCACGAGCTGTCGGCACCGATGCTTGCCGTGCTCGACCGCAGCCCGCAATCGATCATTGCCCTGGGTGACGAGTTGCAGAACCTCAACGGTCTCAGCCCGCACCACGGCAGCTTCATCCGCCAGCGTTGCATCGACCATTCGTTGCGCGCCGGGCCAGCGATGGACAACGTGCTCAATCCGTTGATCCAGGCGCACCCGGCGTCGATCCAGGCAGCCTTCAGTGGCAGCGCCGAGCATTACACCCGGGTCAGCTTCTTCGATGCGGTCACGGTACCGGAACAGCCCACGGCGCTGATCGTCGATGACGAATGGGGGCTCTTCGGCTGGTTCCAGCGCCTGACGCACCAAGGTGTACCCTTCATATTGCTGAAAAGTGCACGCAAGGATTTCGAACTGTTCGTCGAGGACTGTATCGAGCTGTACCGCTACGGCACCCGGGCACGCCATCCGATGCTGTTTCGTTATGGCAGTTGGCAGGCGCTGGAGCAGGACAAGGGTGACGACAAGGCATTCCTCGCGGTGGCCAGCATGCTGCGCAAGGGCTACACGCCGGAGCATTTTGCCAAGGCCAAGAGCCGTTATCGCTGGGACAAGGCGCCGAAGCTGTTCCTCGGGCGGGTGCGGGATGTGAAGAACATGGAGTTCGCCCGGGTAATGGTTTCGCCGGAGCTGATGGTGGCGCCGCAGGTGGCGGGTAACCGCAATGAGCGGGCGCGCATGCTGGCGGGGTTGTACACCGCCTGTTCGCGGGCGCGGCATGAACTGATCGTGCCGGGGGGCATGCTCGACTGGGTCAAGGACCAGGTTCGGGATTGATCGTTGGGGGCTGCTTTGCAGCCCCTGGGCATCGGATCAGTTACGGTCCAGCCACACGGTCTGGGCATTGGTGAACTCACGCACACCAAAGTGCGACAGCTCACGGCCGAAGCCGCTCTTCTTCACGCCGCCGAACGCCACGCGGGGGTCGGAAGCGCAGTAGCCGTTGATGAACACGCCACCGGTATCCAGCGCTGCAGTCATGCGTTCGGCCAGCGCGTAGTCGGCCGTGTAGATGGTCGAGGCCAGGCCGAATTCGCTGTCGTTGGCCAGCTCTACCGCATGCTCGGCGTCACGTGCAGTGATGATTGCCGCTACCGGCCCGAACAGTTCCTGCTTGAACGCGGTCATGTCCGGGGTCACATTGGCGAACACAGTCGGCGCGTAGACGTTGGCCACGCCTTCAACCTTGTGGCCGCCCAGCAGCAGGGTAGCGCCTTCGGCCAGGGTTGCCTGAACCTGGCCGTCCAGCTCGTCCCGCAGGTCGTAGCGGGCCATCGGGCCGATGTAGGTGTCGTCTTCCAGCGGGTTGCCCACTTTCAGCTGGCGCGTGGCTTCGACGAACTTGCGGGTGAATTCATCGGCAATGCTTGCTTCCACGATCAGGCGCTTGGCGGCGGCGCAGACCTGACCGGTGTTCTGGTAACGGCCGATGACGGCAGCCTTGACGGCGGCGTCCAGGTCGGCGTCAGCCAGCACGATGAACGGGTCGGACCCCCCCAGTTCCAGCACGCATTTCTTCAGCGCGGCACCCGCCTGGGCACCAATGGCCATGCCGGCACGCACGCTGCCAGTCAGGGTGACGGCGGCGATGCGCGGGTCGTTGATGGCGCGGGTGACACCGTCCGGGGTCACGTTCAGGACTTCGAACACGCCTTCCGGCAGGCCGGCATCCTTGAACAGTTCAGCCATCAGGTAAGCACTGCCCATCACGTTCGGCGCGTGCTTGAGCACATAGGTGTTACCCGCCAGGATCGCCGGCACGGCGCCGCGCAATACCTGCCAAACCGGGAAGTTCCACGGCATCACCGCCAGGATCGGGCCCAGCGGGCGGTATTCGATGCGGGCTTTTTCCACCTGTGTCGGCTCGGCGGCGAGCATGGCCGGGCCGTGCTCGGCGTACCAGCGGCACAGGCCAACGCATTTGGCAACTTCACCACGGGCCTGGGCGATCGGCTTGCCGATTTCACGGCTGATCATGTGCGCGAAAGCTTCAGCCTTGGCTTCGAGGGTCCCGGCCAGGGCCAGCAGGTACTCGCTGCGCTGACCCAGCGACACCTGGCGCCACTGGCGGTAGCCAACCTTGGCGCGTTGCAGCGCCGCTTCCAGTGCGGCGTCGGTGTCGAACGGGTAGGCGCCGATCTGCTCGCCGCTGTACGGGTCGAGGGAGATGGCGTGTGTCAGGCTGCTGATCGCACTCATGGCGGGGCACTCTCGTCGTTGTTAGTCAGTCACGCCAGACTAGTGGGCTATGGCTTTAATGAAAACTGAATAATAATGAGCGAAACATTCACGTTTGGAGAAAGGCTGTGGACTTGGTGCAACTGGAGATCTTCAAGGCCGTGGCAGAGCAGGGCAGCATCAGTGCCGCTGCCCAGCACATCCATCGGGTGCCTTCGAACCTGACCACGCGTATCAAACAGCTGGAAGAAGACTTGGGCGTCGAGCTGTTCATCCGCGAGAAAAGCCGCCTGCGTCTGTCGCCGGCCGGCTGGAATTTTCTCGAGTACACACGGCGTATCCTCGAGCTGGTGCACGAAGCGCGGTTGACCGTGGCCGGGGAAGACCCCCAGGGCACTTTTGCCCTCGGGTCGCTGGAAAGCACGGCAGCGGTACGCATTCCGGCACTGCTGGCGGCCTACAACCAGCGCTACCCCAAGGTTGACCTGGACCTGTCCACTGGCCCCTCGGGCACCATGCTGGAAGGCGTGCTGGCCGGCCGCCTTGTCGCTGCGTTCGTCGATGGGCCGGTGCTGCACCCGACGCTGGAAGGCATGCCCGTGTTCGAGGAAGAGATGATGGTCATCGCGCCGCTGAACCACGCGCCGGTTACCCGTGCCCAGGACGTCAATGGCGAGAGCATCTACGCCTTCCGCGCCAACTGCTCGTACCGCCATCACTTCGAGCGCTGGTTCGTGCAGGACCAGGCAGTGCCCGGCAAGATCCACGAAATGGAGTCGTATCACGGCATGCTGGCCTGCGTCAGCGCCGGTGCCGGCCTGGCCATGCTGCCACGCAGCATGCTCGACAACATGCCAGGTTGCAGCACAGTCAGCGCCTGGCCCATGTCGGAGGATTTCCGCTACCTGAAAACCTGGCTGGTATGGCGCCGGGGTACGGTCTCGCGCAGCTTGAGCATGTTCGTGAAGTTGCTTGAAGAAGGCCGTGCAAGCTGATGTTTTGGCTGGATAAATGTAGTTCTCAAGTAAATTTCATCTACCTGACCGGGCGTCAGCACGAACGCCCCTTTGCGGGGAGGATCAAATAATAGGTAAGCCATCCTCGAAAGGAGGGTCGTACCATGCGTAACCATCACTATGCCCTCGGCGCTGCCTTGCTGATCACCCTGGCCCTGCCATGGACCCTGGCCGCCGCCGCCGACCTCAATGCCCCCATCGACATGCAGGCGGTGCAGTTGCAACCGCAGGAGCAAAATGGCGTGCGCTACCTGCAGGGCGGTATCGGCCAGGACGAGGCCAATGCCCTGCGCAAAACCACCGGTTATGACCTGCACGTAGAGCTTTCGACCGGCCCGGAAGGCAAGTTCCAGAGCGGGGCTTCAGTCGACATCCAGAATGCTCAAGGCCAGCCCGTGCTCAGCGTCAGCGATGCCGGGCCACTGCTTTACGTGCAACTGCCTCCCGGCAAATACAAGGTCATCGGCAATGCCCAGGGCCAGGCGGTGCAGCAATGGGTGGCCGTGTCAGGCAAGGCCCCCACGACCGTTAACCTCAATTGGCGTTGATGAATAGACGGGCAGGAGTACAGGTGTACTCCTGCCTGGGATAAGGTCACGCCTCGCGAATGCCTGTGCCCGGCAAGGCACATCTTTACCCAGTGTTTTAGCCAATAGTGGCATTCCACTTTCAACTTTCTGATTATCTGGACAATAATCAGAAAAGTATTACTTCGTATGACCGGTCTGGATGCACCGGTCAGCGCAAAACATCGAGGGGCCCAAGCCCCCGCTTGCCGTGTAGACCATCAGGAGAGTCGTTGATGAAAACCCGTCTAGCTGCTTCGCTGGCCGTTGCAGTGCTGGCCTTTGCCGGGGCCGATCTGGTCCAGGCTGCGCAGATATCCGGCGCCGTGGGCGCCACTAGCCAAGGTGACATGACCTACCGTATCGGCATGTCGTTCGACTGGGACAAGAAATGGCTGGAAAGCAGCACTGGCCATGTGAGCGGTTACTGGGATGCGGCCTACACCTATTGGGAAGGTGGCGATGCCAGCGGTGCCCATTCGCTGTCGTTCAGCCCGGTGTTCACGTATGAGTTCAGCGGCTTCACCTACACGCCTTACATCGAAGCCGGTATTGGGCTGGCCGCGTTTTCAAAGACCGACGTGGGCGACCAGCAACTGGGGTCGGCGGTCAACTTCGAAGACCGTATCGGCTTTGGCCTGAAGTTGCCGGGAGAACAGAAGGTAGGCATCCGCGCCATGCACTATTCCAACGCCGGGATAAAGCAGCCAAACGACGGCATCGAGTCGTACTCGCTGTTCTACAGCAGAGCTTTCTGACATGACGGGGCCGCAGCGCGGCCCCGGCAACTCAGAAGGTATAGGAAACGCCGGCCTGCACCGTGCGCGGTGCGCCGGGATAGGCGTACAGGTTGAACGCCCCTTCGTCATACGCTTCGTTGAACAGGTTCTTGACGTCCAGGTTCAACCGCACATGCTCGTTGACCTTGTAGAACGTCAGCAGGTCAACCACGGTGTACTGGTCCATGTTGTAGGTGACCGCCTCGGTCTGGCCATTACGGTCATCCACATACTTCACCCCTAGGCCTAGCCCAACGCCTTTGGCGAAACCGTCCTGAAACTCATAAGTGTTGAGCAGGCTGAAGCTGTTG
Source organism: Pseudomonas sp. DCB_BI (assembly GCF_026240995.1). Taxonomy (NCBI): domain Bacteria; kingdom Pseudomonadati; phylum Pseudomonadota; class Gammaproteobacteria; order Pseudomonadales; family Pseudomonadaceae; genus Pseudomonas; species Pseudomonas sp. DCB_BI. The sequence continues at coordinate 245,107 of NZ_JAPFCG010000005.1, forward strand.
CGCGGGATGTTGGCCAGGCGCGTTCCGGTCGGCAGGCGGTTGTCCTTGGTGACCTCGGCGTCGACATAAGCGTAGCCACCGATTACTCGCCACTCAGGCGTGATATTGCCGGCGATGTTGATATCCAGCCCGCGGCTGCGGACTTCCCCGGCGGCGAGGCTGTAGTTGGTGTTCACCGGATCGCGCGTCAGGACGTTCTCCTTGACGATGTGGTAGATCGCCGCGTCGACACTCAACTGGCGGTCGAGTGACTCCCATTTCACCCCCAGCTCATAGGATTTGCCCTTTTCCGGGTCAAAACCACCGCCACTGGCGGGCGTGCCCGTATTGGGTTTGAACGAACGTGCGGTGTTGGCGTACACCGCCAGGGTATCGGTCAGGTCGTAGATCAAGCCAAGGCGGGGTGTGACGCCGTTTTCGCCCTTGCTGAAATCGCCTGCATTGTTCAGCTTGTTGTCATAGTCATGCTCGAAACGCTCGAAGCGCACGCCTGCCAATGCCTTCAACCGCTCGGTCAGGGCCACTTGGTCCTGGATGAACACCGCCCAGGTCTGCAGGTTTTCCTTGTCCCAGGTGGTGGTACGGTTCAGGGCCGGACGCGGCTGGCCCAGTACCGGGTTGTAGATGTCGATCGGGTAGGCGGCCGAGGAACGCTGGATGATCGAGTTGTAGCCGTAGTTCTCGTATTCGACCCCGGTCAACAATGTATGGCTGAAGTTGCCGGTGTCGAAATGCCCGGTCAGGTTCAGCTGCCAGTCGCGGTCGGTCCACTCCAGCTTGCGGTAGTTGAAGTTGCGCTGCAGCGTGCGTCCATCTGCCGGTGCGCCGTCGGCTTCGACAGCGTTGCCCTTGAGCGAGCCATCGAGGAACTGGAACCCGCCAGCCAGCGACCAGTTGTCATTGAGCAGGTGCTCGAAACGCAGCTGCGCCATGTTGTTGTCGTTATGCAGCAGGTTGTCGCTGCCTTTTTCCCAGATGTAGGTGTCGCGCGAGGCGCTGCCGGTTTGGGTGGCGTAGCGGGTCAGGCCGCGGTCCAGCGGGTGGTTGTTGCGCATGAAGTCGCCTTCGAAGACGATCTTCGTGCTGTCGTTGACCTGCCAGCTGACCACTGGCGCCACATCATAGCGCTCGCTTTCGACATCATCGCGGAAGCTGTCACCGCCTTCGCCAAGCAGGTTCAGCCGGTAGGCCAGCGAGCCGTCCTGGTTGAGCGGCCCGGTGGCGTCGAGGGTAGCGCGGTGCATGCCCTGGTCATCGAACTGGCTGCCGAGGGTGACCTTGGACTCGGGCAGTGGCTGCTTGCTGACCACGTTGAACGTACCGCCCGGGTCACCCCGACCATACAGGCTGCTGGCCGGGCCACGGATCACTTCCAGGCGCTCGACGGTGTTGGCATCCGGTGCGTTGGGGTAGCCGCGGTTGATCGGGAAGCCGTTGCGGTAGAACTCACCGGTGGTGAAACCACGCACGGTGAAGGTGGTCAGGCCCTGGCCGCCGAAATTGTTGGCGCGGCCGACGCCACCGGCGTAATCCAGGCCGTCCTGCAGGCGTGTGGCACCGGTGTCTTCAAGTACGGTCTTGGGCACCACGCTGACCGATTGCGGTGTTTCGTGCAGCGCCGTGTCGGTGCGGGTTGCGCTGGCCGAGCGGCTGGCCTTGTAGCCCACTACCGGGCCATCGGCGCGCTCGCTGTCGGCTGTACTGGTGATGCTCAGGGCCTGGAGTTCGATCTGGGCGGGGTCGCCGAGCGTTTCAGGCTCGGCAAAGGCCAGCGGGGAGACAGCATGAAGCACACAAAGCGAAACGAACGTGCGACGCATCGACGGTACGATCCTGGAGTAGGGCGCTGAGGGATAGGGTGGAGACGCGCCGCGAAACTACTACGAATCATTATCAAATGCATTATTTTTAAGTAGAACTGGTGTACCAGATACCAGCCAGCCTCATCTGTTCAGGGTTCTTCACGGGCATGCCCGCGAAGAACCCGGACCATCAGCGGGCAGCCTTGATCGCCAGCACATTGCACAACGGATGGTCCAGCACATGCGCCGTGGTCCCGCCGAGGAACGTGCGCATGGCGTCATGCCGATGGCTGCCCATCACGATCACATCGGCCCGGCTGTGGCCGACGAACTCGGCAATTGCCCTGATCGCGGCCCCTTCGACGAAGTGCCGGCGCTCGAGCGGGATTTGATGGTGATCGCCCAAGCGGTTGAACGCCGCCCGCTGCGCGGTACGCACGCTGCTATCGAAGCCCGGCATGGTTACGGTGCCTGCGCCGAAATCGGCCATGTGGGTCTTGGCCGCGTCGCACACATGCAGCAGGTGCAGTTCGGCGTTGCACTGCAGGGCCAGGGCATGGGCGCAGTGGATCACCTGCTCGTCCAGGTGTTCGCCTGCACCCAGGCTGTTCAGGTCCACCGCAGCCGCAATTTGCCGAGGCAAGGGCAGGCGTATGTCGCTAACCAAGTGCACGGCGACCGGGCTGTCCTTGAGCAACTGCCAGTCCAGTGGCGTAACCAGCAGGCGCTTGAGTATAGGCTCGTGCTGCACGTCCTTGATGAGCAGGTCGCACCCCAACCGTTCGACGCGCTCCAGCACGCTGCCCAGCGGGTCGCGGGTCAGCAACAGCTCGGTGGATACGTCCAGGCCGGCATTGCCCAGCTGTTCGGCCTCATCGGCCAGCCATTGGCGGTTGTCGCTGAGCAGCCGCTCGCGCTCACGACCATCGCTCATCAGGCCAAAGGTGTCGACGTCGTCGACGAACACGTTGATATCCAGCAGGGCACCGCTGGATTCCGCCAACGCCGCAGCGCGTTGCAGCGCAGGCGTATGACGCATTTGCGGGCCGAGCATGACGAACAGACGTTTGAACTGGCTCATCGCACACCTCCACGTGTGGCAGCCCCCCGGTTACCTGGTTCTGTTCAGTCTAGTCCCCTGCGCGGCGGGTGCGCAGCCTGCATGCTCAGCGTCTGTGGTGTCACCGCATCCTCCTGCCACCCGCCACCCAATGCAGCGTACAGGTTCACCTCCGCCACCAGTTGCGCCAGGCGGTCGTTGATCAACCCCTGCTGGGCACTGAACAACGAGCGCTGCGCGTCAAGGAAGGTGAGGCTGCTGTCCACGCCAATCCGGTAGCGGTGGTCGGCCAGGTCGTAATAGCGATGGCTCGATGCCACCAACTCGCGCTGCGCCTGCAGTTGCCGCTGGTAGGTGCTGCGCGCGGCCAGGCCGTCGGCCACCTCCTGGAAGGCGCGCTGGATGGCCTTTTCGTACTGCGCCACCTGGACGTCCTTCTGTAACCGGGCATAGTCAAGGCTGGCTTGCAGGCCGCCAGCGGTAAAAATAGGCACACTGATCTGCGGCTGGAACAGCCATGTGCCAGAGCCGGCATCGAACAGGCCGTTGAGCTGCGGGCTGGTGCTGCCGGTATTGGCGGTCAGGCTGATGCTGGGGAAGAACGCTGCGCGCGCCGCGCCGATGTTGGCATTGGCCGCGCGCAGCTGGTACTCGGCCTGGAGAATGTCCGGCCGGCGTTGCAGCAGGTCGGAGGGCAACCCGGCGGGCAGCCCGGCAATCTGCTCGGCCGCCAGGGGCAGGGCGGCCAGGTCAGCGGAAACCGGCGCGCCTACCAGCAGCGTCAGCTGGTTGTGGTCCTGCGCCACCTGGCGTTTGTAGCGAGCCACTGCCGCACGGGTACTGTCGACACTGGTACGCGCCTGGATCTGGTCCAGGGCCGAAACCGTGCCAGCGCGGCGTTGGTTGCGGGTCAGACGCAGGCTGCGTTCATCCGCCGCCAGGGTCTCCTTGGCCAGGGTCAGCAGTTCCTGGTCGGCCCGCCAGGTCAGGTACACGCTGGCGACACTGGCCACCAGGCTCAGACGGGTACTCCGGCGTGCCTCTTCGCTGGCCAGGTAAGTCAGCAAGGCCTGGTCGCTAAGGCTGCGGACGCGGCCAAACAGGTCAAGCTCGTAGGCGCTCACCCCCAGCGTGGCGGCATAGGTCGAACTGATCACACCCTGGCCGGTGCCGGTCACGCCCCTTGGCAGATACTCGCGCTCCCCCTGGCCAGTAGCAGAAACCTTAGGCAGCAGGTCGGCGCGCTGGATGCGGTATTGCGCCTGGTAGGCCTGGACGTTCAGCACGGCAGTGCGCAGGTCGCGGTTGTTGACCAGGGCGTTACTGATCAGCTGACGCAACAGCGGATCGTGAAACACCTGCTGCCAGTCGTCTGCAGCCTGATGGATCTGCGAGTCGCCAGTGTAGGCCGGCCCCTGGGGGAACTGCCCAGGCACTGGGGGCGCAGGGGGTTGGTAGGCGGGGGTGAGCGAACAACCGCACAGCAGCGCGGCAAATACAGTAAGCGCATGTCGGGGCATTGCGGGTTCTCGCTTTCAGGCACTGGCCATCCATTTCGCCAGGCCATGCCGACCACTGACTCCCAGCTTGGCGGTGGCTCGCTTGAGGTAGGTTTCGACCGAGCTGGTTTTCACATTCAACCGCTGCGCCATCTCTGGCACGGTGCCGCCGGTCAACAGGCCCAGGCAAACCTCCTGTTCCCGGCTCGACAGCCGCACGGCTTCCTGCGCAAGGCGTTCGCCAAACGACTGGCGCAGCGAACCTGCTTCAATCTCCGCCAACGGCGATCCGCTACGCCGCATAGACCCTTGCTCCAGCAGTTGCCCATGGTGCTCGACCAAGGGCAGCAGGGTGTCGGACAAGCTCTTCAGTTGCGACAACTCGCTCAGGGAGAATGCCCGCTGGCTAGGTGAGCGATGAAAGCTGATCACCCAGCGCTTGCTGCCACTGCAGGACACCAGGTGGCATTGGTGAGCATTCTGGCGCGGATGCAGCGGGCCGGGCGGTGCCCTGAATTCGATCAGCAACGGGTCTTTCATTTGCATGATGCGCTGCAGCAGGGGTTGGCGCAGGCTTTGCGCAGCAGGCCGGGCATTGGCCGCACCGGCGCTGCCCAGCACTTCGATCTGACTGGCATGGGCCTGGTGTGGGTCGAGGGTCCATTCGCTGAGTTCAAGCCGGTGGATGGGCACTTGTGCTTCGACCAGGCGCAACATCTGATCGGCAAAACCCGCGGCGCCAGTCCTGGCAATCAGTTCGCCCAGTTGCAGATACAGCTGTGGATCAGGGCGGTACTCGCGGCTGTCGGTCAGCATCATTCCATGTATTCCTCGGTTCTGGTGATTGCAGCGGGTGGTCTCGCGGTCGAGTCCTCCATGGGCTTGGTGCCGTATTCAAGCCCGCTGCCGGGCAGGCGTCTGTAATGGAAAACCGGGACAGAAAATGGCATCGATTCGAAGCTGTCGGGTTGCCGTGGGGCGAGGGGGCAGTGGGGCCGAAGGATCAATAGCCAGCAAGTTGACGCCAGAAGCGTGGCGAATTCGCCCTGATCGTGGCGTATACCGTGTGCCGTAGGCCATCGGGGGTAGCACGCTGTGGCAAATGTCCTACACGTTTTTAAGCAGCATGCCCCCGGCGAGGATTGTCCGGGTTTATTGGGGCATACGGCCATGGGCAGCAATGCTTGAATCCGCGGATGATCAACCAGAAGGACCTGTCGAATCATGCCTGCCGTCGAAACCTTTGCCCTGACCGTTGCCCAGCGGGACATCTGGCTGGACCAGATCAGCCACGGCAACTCGCCGCTGTACAACATCGGCGCCTATGTCGAACTGCGGGGCAGGGTGGATGCCGAGCAGATCAGCCAAGCGATGCAGCACCTGATCACCGAGCATGATGGCCTGCGCACAGTGGTGGTGACTGACGGTGCGCTTGCCCGCCAGTATTTCGCCGCGCAGATGGACGTGCGCCTAGCAAGACACGACCTGCGCCATGCCGCCGAGCCCTTCGCTGCCGCGCTGGATCTGCTGCACGCGCAGATGCGCACGCCCTACAGCCTGGAGGCCGGCCCGCTGTGGGGGGCAACGCTGATTCGCCTGGCCGAACAACACTACTTGCTGGCGCTGCAGGCGCACCATCTGGTGCTTGACGGCTGGGGTGTGGACCAGTGGTTCAAGCAGCTCGCCGATCATTACCGCCTGTTGCAACGAGGCCTGCCTTTGCCACAGGGTGCGCCTTCCTACCATGCCTTCATCGAGGACGATGCCCAGTATCAGGGGGGCTCGCGCCGTGGGCGTGATCGTGAGTACTGGCTGGCGAGGTACCAGCAGTTGCCCGACGCTCTGTTGGCGCCGCGGGAGCGCCTGCTGGCAGGCGACGCTCTGCCCAGCGGTGCCTTGGAGCAATCATTCGATCGCCCCCTGCTGGCGCGCATGCGGCACCTCGCTGCAGAGCTGCATGCATCGCCGTTCCACGTATTACTGGCCGCGTTGCATGTGTGCGTGACGCGCACCTGGCAGCGCGACGACTGGGTGGTAGGGCTGCCGGTGCGCAACCGCGGCAATGCTCGCTTCAAGTCGACGCTGGGGCTGTTCACCCAGGTCAGCGCACTGCGCATGGGCTTTGGCCGCGCGTGTTCGTTCGCAGCACTGGTGCAGGGTATCCGCGATGCGCTGAAACAGGACTTTCGCCACCAGCGCTTTGCGCTGAGCGAACTCAACCGTAGCCTCGGGGTGCTGCGGGAAGAACGGCCGCAATTGTTCGAGCTGATGGTGTCGTTCGAAGAAGACAGCAATGCCCTGTGCTTCACTGACGCGCCTGCCCACACGGTAATGGTCTGCAACGGCCACGAACCGACGCCGCTGAGTATCCACCTACGTTGCAACCGCCACAGTGACGCGGCGACGCTGCACCTGGTGAACAACCGGGCGTGGTTCACCGATGATGAAGCGCGGGCGCTGGCCGATCGCCTGCTGCACGTGCTGGCGCAAGGGGTGCAGCAGCCGCAGACGCTGCTTGGCGCGTTCGATCTGCTGTCCCGCAGTGAACATGCGGCACTGGAACAGTGGAATGCCACGCGAACACCCTTGGCTGATACGGGCGTGATTCACCACCGCATCCAGGCCCAGGCCATGGCCCGGCCAACCGCAGTGGCTGCGCTGCACAACGGCCAGGCGCTGAGCTATGGCGAGCTCGAGCGGCGTGCCGAACTGCTGGCACAACACCTGGCTGGCCTGGGCGTGAAGCCCGAACGCCGAGTTGCGCTGATCGCCCAGCGCGGGCTCGACACCCTGGTGGGGCTGTTGGCGGTGCTCAAGGCCGGCGCCGCCTACGTGCCGATTGACCCGGCTCATCCACGCGAGCGCTTGGCCTACCTGCTGGAAGACAGCGCACCTGACGTGCTGTTGACCCTTTCCGGGCTGGTTGATCGCCTGCCGGCCCACGGCCTGCCGCAGATCGAGCTGGATCGCTTCGACTGGCACGCCACCTCCGCCCCGGCGTTCGTGTTTGCGGCACAATCCCCGGGCGACCTTGCCTATGTCATCTATACCTCCGGCTCCACCGGCTTGCCCAAGGGGGTGATGGTCGAGCAGGGGATGCTGGCCAATCTGGTCGACTGGCACTGCAGCACCTTCGACCTGGGCCCAGGGCGCCACCAGTCGTGCCTGGCCGGTTTCGGGTTCGACGCCATGGCCTGGGAGGTCTGGCCTGCCTTGTGCAGTGGGGCAACCCTGCACCTGGCGCCTGTGCGCGAGGGTGGCGAAGATATCGATGCCTTGCTCGACTGGTGGCGAGCCCAGCCGCTGGACGTCAGCTTCCTGCCGACGCCGGTGGCCGAGCATGCGTTTGCCCAGGGCGAGCTGCACCCGACCCTGCAAACCCTGCTGGTGGGCGGTGACCGCCTGCGCCGGCTGGCACGCGAGCGGCGCTATCGGGTGGTCAATAACTATGGCCCGACCGAAACCACGGTGGTGGCCAGCTCCGGGGAAGTGGCGGCTGGCGGGCCGTTGCATATCGGTGGCCCGGTGGCCAATACCCGGCTGTACGTGCTCGACGAGCAGCGTAAGCAGCTACCGATTGGTGCGGCGGGTGAACTCTATATTGGCGGCAGGGGGGTTGCCAGGGGCTACCTGAACCGTCCTGAACTGACCGCCGAGCGCTTTGTGCCAGACCCATTCAGCAGCGAGCCGGGCGCACGCATGTACCGCAGCGGTGACCTGGTGCGCTGGCTGGCCGACGGTACGCTGGAATACCTCGGGCGCAATGACGACCAGGTGAAGATCCGCGGTGTACGGGTTGAGCTGGCTGAGATCGAGGCTGCCCTGGCCAGCCATGCGGCGGTACGCGAGTGCGTGGTAATGCTGCGCGACGGCCAGTTGCAGGCTTGGTTCCTCGGTGACCAGCCGGTGACCCCGCGTGCGTTGCGCGAGCACCTTCGGCAACGCCTGCCGGTTGCCTTGCTGCCGGGGGCGTATGTGCGGCTTGGCAACTGGCCACTGACGGCCAATGGCAAGCTCGATCGTCGCGCCTTGCCGACGGCCGACGAAAGCGCCAAGGTGTGCCAGGAATACGAAGCGCCCAAGGGTGAAACCGAACAGCGGTTGGCCCGGCTATGGGCCGAGTTGCTGCATGTCGAGCGGGTTGGGCGCCAGGATCACTTCTTCGAGCTGGGTGGCCACTCGATGCTGGCCGTGCAACTGATCGAGCGCATGCGCCAGCAGGGGTTGCAGGCCAATGTGCAAGTGCTGTTCGGCCAGTCGACCCTGGCCACCGTCGCGGCCAGCGTGACGTTGGTCGATACCAGGGTGGTGCCGCAGAACCGTGTGCCACAGGGTTGCCAGCGGATCACCCCCGACCTGTTGGCGCTGACCGAGCTGGACCAGGCCGCGATCGACCATATCGTTGCCACGGTGCCGGGCGGGGCCGGCAACGTGCAGGAAATCTACCCGCTCGCGCCGTTGCAGCAAGGGCTGCTGTACCACCATGTCACCGATGCACGCGACCCATACCAGCAGCAGGCGTTGTTTACCTTTTCCAGCCGCGCGCAGTTGCACGCCTTTACCGAAGCGTTGCAGCAAGTGGTCGACCGCCACGACATCCTGCGTACCAGCCTTTGCTGGGAGGGGTTGGAGCAACCCCAGCAGGTGGTATGGCGCCATGCACGCCTGCCGGTCGAGCACTGGCCTGGCCCGGCCGAGCAACTGCGCAGCCATTTTGACCCGCAGCAAAGGCCATTGGACCTGCGTCGGGCACCGCTGATGGCGCTGGTGTGTACCGAAGACACCCGGCCCGGGTGCTGGCTGGGACTGCTGCGGTTCCATCATCTGGTAAACGACGCGGTTTCCCTGCAAGTACTCTTGGGCGAGCTGGACGCCTTCATGACCGGGCGCGGCGAACACTTGCCCAGGCCGGTCGCTTATCGCGACTACGTGGCGGCCAGCGCCAGTGCCGAACGTCAGGCCGGGCACGAGGTGTTTTTCCGTGCGCAGCTGGCCGGCATCGAGCCTCAGGCAGCCATCCCCGGCCTGGGTGGTGGCGCTACGTTCGACGACATCGACCTGGAGAGCCGTGAGCTGGGACTGGACCCCGAACGGGTCACCTGGTTGCGCCAGCAGGCACGGCACCACGGGGCTAGCCTGGCCAGCTTGCTGCACCTGGCCTGGGCGCAGGTGCTGGCCACCTTGGGCGGGCGCGACGAGGTGGTCCTCGGTACCGTGTTGCTGGGGCGTAGCCTGGCCGGCCTTGGGGCCGATCGTGCCATGGGCATGTTCATCAACAGCTTGCCGCTGCGGATCACGCTGGCGCAACGCACGCCACGCCAGGCCCTGAGCGAAACCCATGCCGGCCTGGCGGCCTTGCTCGGGCATGAGGATGCGCCGCTGATTCTCGCCCAGCGTTGCAGTGGTCTGCCGGCCGGGACGGCGTTGTTCGACAGCCTGATCAACTATCGCCAGGGGGCCGTGCCGTTCGGTCAGGTGTTGCCCGGCGTGACGCTGGCCGAGGCCAGCGAGGTTCAGAGCCACGGCCTGGTACTGACCGTGGACGAGCAGGCAACTGCGGTGCAACTGGCTGTGCGCGCACCGCGTGCAATCGGTGCGCAACGGGTACTGGACCATCTGTCGAACGCCTTGCAGCAGCTGGGCGAAGCGCTGGCCAGCCACAGCGATGCAGGGTTGCACACACTCTGCACCCTGCCCGAGGGCGAGTTGCGCCATTTGTTGCTAGGCCTCAATGCCAGCGCAGACCTGAGCAGCCCGCTCGGGCAGACCCTGCCCGGGTTGTTCGAGGCGCAGGTACGCCGCTCGCCGCAGGCCATCGCGCTGCAGGCAGATGGGGTCAGCCTCGATTACGCGACCCTGAACGCCCAGGCCAATCGCCTGGCTCACCGCCTGATCGCTCATGGCATAGGCCCAGACACCAAGGTGGCGGTGTGTATCGAGCGCGGTGTCTCGCTGATGATCGCGTTGCTTGGCGTGCTCAAGGCCGGCGGCGCCTACGTGCCGCTGGACCCCGGCTACCCGCAGGAGCGGCTGCGTTACGTGCTGCAGGATTGCGCACAGCTCATGGTGCTGGTGCACGGTGCTACGCAAGGCCTGTTTGCTGCCGGTCATTGCCCGTTGCTCGACCTTGACCACAGCGACTGGCAGGCCGGCCCGGCTAGCGACCCGCAAGTGCCGGGTTTGGGGCCACGGCAGTTGGCCTATGTGATGTACACCTCCGGCTCCACCGGTACGCCGAAGGGGGTGATGATCGAGCACCGCGGGTTGTGCAACCTGATGCACTGGGGCTCGCAGGTCTGCCCGCCACGCCCGGGCGATGCCTTGCTGCAGCGGGCACCGTTTACCTTCGACGGTTCGGTGTGGGAGTTGTTCTGGCCCTTGACGGCCGGTGTGCGCCTGGTACTGGCGCGGCCGGATGGGCACCGCGACCCGGCCTATCTGGTACAGCTGATTCAGGCGCAGCAGGTGAGTATCGTCAAGTTCGTGCCGGCGTTGCTGCATCAGTTTCTCGAACAGCCAGATGCCGAACGGTGCACCAGCTTGACCGACATCTTCTGTGGCGGTGGCGAGCTGACCCTGGCGCTGGTGCAACGGGTGCGACAGTGCTTGCCCAACGTGCGCCTGCACAATGTCTACGGCCCCACCGAGGCCACGGTGGACAGCACCGCCTGGACCTTGCCGCCACACGCACCGCTGCCCACGCAGGCCCCGCCGATTGGCCGGCCGATCGCCAACACGCGTTTGTATGTGCTCGATGCCCATGACCGGCCGGTGCCCCTGGGGGCTGTGGGGCAGCTGCACATTGGCGGCGTCGGCGTGGCGCGAGGCTACCTGGGTTTGCCGCAGCTGGAGGCCGAGCGCTTTATCCCCAGCCCGTTTGTCGAGGGCGACCGCTTGTACCGTACCGGCGACTTGGTACGTTACCGCGCCGACGGTGAACTGGACTTCATTGGCCGCAACGATTTCCAGGTCAAGTTGCGCGGCTTGCGGGTCGAACTGGGCGAAATCGAGGCCGCGCTAACCACGCACCCTGCGGTCGGGCAGGTGGTGGTGCTGATGCGCGAAGAGCGCCTGGTGGCCTATTTCACCTGCAACGATGGCCGGCAGGCGCCGGCACTGGAGGCACTACGCAGCCACCTGCTGGCACGTATGCCCGAGTACATGGTGCCGCAGGCGTTCGTGCGCCTGGTCGAACTGCCCTTGAGCCCGAACGGCAAGGTCGACCGCAAGGCGTTGCCGGCACCCGGTGCCGAGGCCGTTATCAGCCGTGAGTACCAGGCACCACAGGGTGAGCTGGAAACAGCCCTGGCCGGGATCTGGACCGAAGTGCTGAAGATCGAGCAGGTTGGCCGCGACGACAACTTCTTCGAACTGGGGGGGCATTCGCTGCTCGCTGTCAGCCTGGTAGCGCGCATGCGTCAGGCCGGCCTGCATGTGGATGCCCGGACGCTGTTCAGCCAGCCGACGCTCGCGGGGCTGGCGGCCAGCACCCGCCTTGAGCGGGTCGAAGTGGTGGTACCGCAAACGACGATTCCCAGTTTGGGCAAGCGCCGGCGGATCTGAAGGGTTTGGCGTGAGCGCGGGGCGGTGCAGGCATCCCGCATCGCCCGCACTGTTCGCGAGTGAAACACGCGCCCGACCCGGTCCGGGCGGGCCAGTTCTGCGGCATTCGCGTGCGGCCGCTTTCAGCGGTCGCATCGGTATTCGCCCCACCACAAACCCTCACGACCTACCTTCCAATTCCACCCCTGTCCCCGCTTCCCATGTCAGACCGCCCGGTCACGATCCATTAGCGTGTTCACCATCCCCATTTTCAGGCAAAGCAGGATGCTTACCGATGCACTTCAGCGAACTGATGGCTGCTCTTTCCACCCGTGCGATCCGACTCCAGCGTGAAGACCAGGACCTGATCGTCCTGGGTGACGACGAGACCCTGGACGACCATTTGTGGGAGGCACTGTCGCGGCACAAGCCGGCTTTGCTGGAAATGCTCGCCGAACAGGATGACGACTGGCTCAGCCCGGCATTTCGCATCACACCCGACATGCTGCCCCTGGTAACACTGGATCAACAGGCCATTGATCGTATCGTCGAGAGCGTGCCAGGTGGCGCGGCCAACGTGCAGGACATCTACCCGCTGGCCCCGTTGCAGCAGGGCATGCTCTACCACCACCTGTCCGCCAGCAACGGCGACCCGTACCTGTCGCAGGTGCAACTGCACTTTGCCAGCAAGGCCCACCTGGAAGCCTTCGCCCAGGCGCTGCAATGGGTCATTCAGCGTCACGACATTCTGCGCACCGCCTTGCACTGGGAGTGCCTGGATGCCCCCGTACAAGTGGTTTGGCGCGAAGCGGCACTGCTGCGCGAGGCCGTGCCGCTGAACGGGCGCAGCGCACTGGCTGGCCTGTGCCGGCGTTACGATCCGCGCCACTACCGCCTCGACCTGCGCCAGGCGCCGCTGATGCAGTTGATGCATGCCCAAGGGGAGGGCGACGAGTGGGTAGCCCTGCTGATGTTCCATCACGTGATCATGGACCACACTGCGCTGGATATCGTCCGCCGTGAAATCCAGGCGCACCTGGCTGGCACATCGGCACAGCTGGCGGCCCCCATGCCGTTTCGCAATGTGCTCGCGGCCGCCCGCCAGGCCCTCGACGAACAGGCACACCAGGCCTTTTTCAGCGAGATGCTGGCTGATATCGATGAGCCCACGCTTGCCTTCGGCTTGCAGGATATACCCGACATACCGCTGCAGCAGGCGCGTCTGACCCTTGAACCCGCGCTCAGCCAGCGCCTGCGCAAGCAGGCCCGGCTACTCGGGGTCAGCCCTGCCAGCGTGCTGCACCTCGGGTTCGCCCGGCTGATCGGCCAGCTTTCGGCGCGCCAGGCGGTCGTGTTCGGTAGCGTGCTGCTGGGGCGCATGACCACCGGTGACGGTGGCGAGCAGGCGCTGGGCATGTTCATCAACACCCTGCCGCTGCGCATCGACCTGGGCCAGTACAGTGTGCACGACGGGCTGCTGACCACACATCGCCGGCTCAGTGCCTTGCTCGGCCACGAGCAGGCATCGCTGGCCCTGGCCCAGCGGTGCAGTGGCGTGGCAGCCCCGGCGCCGCTGTTCAACAGCATGCTCAACTACCGCCACAGTGACGCCGGGGATGCCGCCGAAGTCATCCCCGTGGCCCCCGGCATCGATATCGTCGGCGCCGAGGAGCGTACCGATTACCCACTGACCGTCAGTGTCGATGACCTGGGAGAAGACCTGCGCCTGACCGTGCAGTGCCTGCCCGAATGGAATGCAGTACGCCTGTGCAACCAGTTCGAGCACGTGCTGGCAAGCCTGGTCGACGCCCTTGAGCAGGCACCCGGCACACCGTTGCAGGCCCTGGCGGTACTGCCGCCGGCAGAGCGCGAGCAGGTGCTGCAGCGGTTCAACGACAGCAGCCGGCAGTACCCGCAAGGCCAGACCGTGCATGCGCTGGTCGAAGCCCAGGTGGCCCGGGCACCCGAAGCACTGGCGGTGACGCAGGACGGCCAGGCGCTGAGCTACGCAGCGCTGAATCGCCAGGCCAACCGGCTGGCTCACCAGTTGATCGCGCGCGGCGTTCAGCCGGGTGACCGGGTCGCCCTGTGCCTGCCGCGCAACGCCAGCCGGGTGGTCGGCTTGCTGGGCGTGCTCAAGGCCGGCGCTGCCTACGTGCCGGTTGACCCGGGCTACCCGGCGGAACGCATCGCCTACCTGCTGAGCGACAGCGCCCCCGCGCTGGTATTGGCGGAAACGTCCATCGACGGCTTGCCGGACGAACGCCTGCGGCTGGACCTGGACCAGGCTGAGGCCTTTGCCGATGACGACAGCAACCCGCTGATACCTGGCCTGGATGCGCAGCAACTCGCCTACCTGGTTTACACCTCCGGGTCCACCGGCCAGCCCAAGGGCGTGATGATCGAACATCACGCCTTGGCCAACCTGGTGCATTGGCACTGCCAGGCCTTTGCCGTGGGGGCCGCCACACATGCCTCCACCGTCGCCGGTTTTGGCTTCGACGCCATGGCCTGGGAAGTGTGGCCAGCGCTGTGCGCTGGCGCCACGCTGCACCTGCCACCCCAGCCTATCGGCAATGAACATGTCGAAGAGTTGCTCGACTGGTGGCTGCAGCAACCCCTGACGGTGAGCTTCCTGCCTACCCCGGTCGCCGAGCAGGCGCTGCGCCGCGACCACCAGCACCCGACCCTGCGTACCTTGCTGGTCGGTGGCGACCGCCTGCGCCAGTTCGACCGTGATCCGGGCTTTGCCCTGGTCAACAACTATGGCCCGACCGAAACCACGGTGGTGGCAACCTCAGGGCAGATCACCCCCGGCGGTAGCCTGCATATCGGCCAGCCGGTTGCCAATACCCGGGCCTACGTGCTGGACGAAGGGCTGCAGCCCGTCCCCGTTGGCGTTACCGGCGAGCTGTATATCGGCGGGGCGCAGGTAGCACGCGGCTACTTCAATCGGCCGGAACTGACCGAACAACGCTTCCTGCCCGACCCGTTCAGCACCCAGGCCAACGCCCGCATGTACCGCAGCGGTGACCTGGTGCGCTGGAACGCGGAGGGTACCCTCGAGTACGTCGGCCGCAACGACGACCAGGTGAAGATCCGCGGTGTACGGGTGGAGCTTGGCGAGATCGAAGCGGCAATGACTGCGCAACCGGAAATTGCCGATGCGGTGGTGCTGGTGCGCGGCGAACGCCTGCTGGCCTGGTACACCGAAACTGCGCCGGTCGACCCGCTCACCCTGCGCGCAACCCTGCAGCGGAGCTTGCCGGCGCACCTGCTGCCGCTGGCGTTCACCCGCCTGGACAAGCTGCCGCTGACCGGCCACGGTAAACTGGACCGTAACGCACTCCCTGAGCCAGCGGCGGGCGCGCTGTTTGGCCAGCAGTACGAGGCGCCGCAGGGTGCAACCGAGACAGCCATGGCGCAGGTATGGGCCGACGTGCTCGGGGTAGACCGGGTAGGGCGACACGACAATTTCTTTGAACTGGGCGGCCATTCGCTGCTGGCCGTGACCCTGGTCGAGCGCCTGCGCAAGGCCGATCTGGTCATCGACGTGCGGGTACTGTTCGGCCAGCCGACCCTGGCAGCGCTGGCCGCCGCAGTGGGGGCTGGGCAGGCGGTCGAAGTGCCGGTCAACCGGGTACCCGCCGATGCTGCGCATATCACCCCGGACATGCTCAGCCTGATCCGGCTGGATCAGGCCGTGATCGACCGGGTGGTCGCCAGCGTACCCGGTGGTGCGGCCAACGTGCAGGAAATCTACCCATTGGCACCGCTGCAACAGGGGGTGCTCTACCACCACCTGAGCGCCGGGCAGGGCGACCCCTACCTGCTGCAGACCCGGCTGGCGTTCGACAGCGTCGAACGGCTGCTGGCCTGGGCGGGCGCCTTGCAACAGGTGATCGATCGCCACGACATCCTGCGTATCGCTGTGCACTGGGAAGGCCTGCCGCAGCCGGTGCAAGTGGTGTGGCGCAAGGCGCACCTGAGCGTCACCGAAGTCACTGACCTGCCCGAACAACCCGGTGTCGCCCGCATCGAGCAGTTGCACGCCCGTTATGACGCCCGTCATCACCGCATGGACCTTGGTCAGGCGCCGCTGACGCGGCTTTACTACAGCATGGACCCCGCCAACCACCAGGTGGTAGCGGTTCTGCTGTTCCATCATCTGACCCTCGACCACACCGCCATGGACGTGGTCGCCCGGGAAATGCGTGCGCTGTTGTTCGGTGAGGGGCACACCCTGCCGCCTGCGGTGCCGTATCGCAATTACGTGGCGCAGGCCTGCCTGAGCGACCAGGGCGGGCATGAAGCGTTCTTCCGCGAAATGCTCGCTGAGGTGGCGGAACCAACCTTGCCGCTGGGCCACGCCGATGTGCAAGGCGAGGGTCGAGATATCGAAAGCGCAAGCCAGGCGCTGGACCCGGCCCTGGCATTGCGCCTGCGCAACCAGGCCCGGCAACTGGGCGTCAGTGCCGCCAGCCTGATGCACCTGGCCTGGGCCCGTGTGCTTGGCGTGCTGGCCAGCCGCGATGACGTAGTGTTCGGCACCGTGCTGATGGGCCGTCTGCAAGGCGGCGAGGGCGCTGATCGGGCCTTGGGCATGTTCATCAACACCCTGCCGCTGCGGGTGGACACGACTGTGCAGGTACAGGCTGCCGTGCGCGCGACCCACCGCAGCCTGTCGGCGCTGCTGGCCCATGAACATGCGCCGCTGGCGCTAGCCCAGCGCTGCAGCAGCGTTCCGGCCTCGGTACCGCTGTTCAGCGCCTTGCTGAACTATCGCCACAGCGCCGACGATGCGCCGCGAGAAGGCGAGGGTATCTGGGCGGGGGTACGCCTGCTCGGAGGCGAAGAGCGCAGCAACTACCCGTTGACCCTCAGCGTCAACGACCTGGGCCGCGATTTCACCTTCAGCGTGCTGGCCCTGCCGGCGATCGGCGCGGCGCGGGTGGCCATGTGGATGGCCAACGCCGTGGCGCAGTTGGTCCAGGCGTTGGAACAAGGCCAGGCTACCTCCCTCGCCAGCCTGCCGGTTCTTGGTGATGAGGCCCTTCAACAGCTGGTTGGCCGCTTCAATGCAACCGCGCAGGCTTACCCGCAAGGGCACACCGTACATGCCCTGATCGAAGCCCGCGCCGCCAGTACGCCCGATGCCACTGCCGTGACCCAGGGCGACCGGGCGCTCAGCTACGGCGAGCTGAACCGACGCGCCAACCAGCTGGCACACCGGCTGATCGCCGATGGTGTGCAGTGTGGTGACCGGGTTGCCCTGTGCACGGGCCGCCACGCCGAACGCATCATCGGCCTGCTTGCAGTGCTCAAGACAGGTGCGGCGTATGTACCGGTCGACCCGGCGTATCCGGCCGATCGCATTGCCTACCTGCTGAGCGACAGTGCGCCGAAACTGGTGCTGGCCGATGCGCACATCATCGGCCTGCCAGGCGAAATCCCCCGGCTGGACCTCGATCAGCCAGAGGCATTCCACAGCCAGGCCGAGAACCCACAGGTACCCGGCCTGGATGCCCACCAACTGGCTTACCTGGTGTACACCTCCGGCTCCACGGGTCAGCCCAAAGGCGTCATGGTCGAGCACCATATGCTGGCCAACCTGGTGCACTGGCATTGCCAGGCTTTTGCCCTGGAAGCCGGTGCACGCACGTCGAGCGTGGCCGGCTTCGGTTTCGACGCCATGGCCTGGGAGGTGTGGCCGGCCTTGTGTGCCGGTGCCACCGTGCACCTGCCGCCCGCACACATCGGCAATGAACACGTCGAAGAGCTGCTGGACTGGTGGCTGGCGCAGCCATTGACAGTCAGTTTCCTGCCTACGCCGGTTGCCGAGCAGGCATTGCACCGTGCCCAGCAGCACCCGACCTTGCGCACCTTGCTGGTGGGAGGCGACCGGCTGCGCCAATTCGACCGCGACCTCGGGTTCGCCCTGGTCAACAACTACGGCCCGACCGAAACCACCGTCGTCGCCACCTCTGGCGTATTGCTGCCGGGCGGTGCACTGCACATTGGCAAACCCATCGCCAACACCCGTGCCTACGTACTGGACCAGCGGCTCCAGCCGGTGCCGGCAGGTGTCACTGGCGAGCTGTACATCGGCGGCGCCCAAGTGGCGCGCGGCTACTTCAACCGCCCCGAACTGACCGAGCAGCGGTTCCTTGCCGACCCGTTCAGCCGCCTGCCGGGCGCACGCATGTACCGCAGCGGCGACCTGGTGCGCTGGAATGCTGACGGCACCCTGGACTACCATGGCCGCAACGACGACCAGGTGAAGATCCGCGGCGTGCGCGTGGAGTTGGGTGAGATCGAGGCCGCCGTGGCTGCCCAGCCGGGCATCCGCGACGCTGTGGTACTGGTGCGCGACGACCGCCTGCTGGCCTGGTTCACCGCAACCGCACCGGTCGCGACCGAGGGCCTGCGCCAGGCGCTGCAGGCCAGCCTGCCGGCGCATATGGTGCCGCAAGCCTTTATCTGCCTGGAAGAACTGCCGCTGACCAGCCATGGCAAGCTGGACCGCCGCGCGCTACCCGAACCGGCCTCGGCCGACCTTGTCGGGCAGGGCTATGAGGCACCCCAGGGTGAAACCGAAGCCGCGATGGCCCTGACATGGGCCGACGTGCTGGGTGTGGAGCGGGTAGGGCGCCACGATAACTTCTTCGCGCTGGGCGGCCACTCGCTGCTGGCGGTCAGCCTGATCGAGCGCCTGCGTCAGCAGGGCCTGCCTACCGACGTGCGGGTGCTGTTCGGCCAGCCTACGGTAGCGTCCCTGGCGGCTGCGATGGGCCAAGGCCGGCAAGTGCTCGTGCCTGAAAACCGCATTCCACCGGGCTGCACGCAGATCACCGCCGACATGCTGACGTTGTTGGCGCTGGACCAGGCCGCCATCGAGCGCATCGTCGCAGCGGTACCGGGTGGCGCTGCCAATGTGCAGGACATCTACCCGCTGGCGCCCCTGCAGGAAGGTATTCTGTACCACCACCTGAGTGCCGCCGGTGAAGATCCCTATCTGCTGCAGTGGCCCATCGTTTTTGACAGCCAGGCACGCCTGCAGGCCTTCGCAGCTGCCTTGGACAACGTCATCGAACGCCACGATGTACTGCGCACGGCCGTGCTCTGGGAGGGCCTGGCGCAGCCCGTTCAGGTGGTACTGCGCAATGCGAGCCTGGCACTGCCTGCTGCAGGGGCAACCTTGTGCCGTGAAGAACCCGGCACCACGCTCGACCTCAGCCGACCGCCCCTGATCCGCCTGTGCTGTAGCGAATCCTCCGGCCCTGTCGAAGCCACGCTGCAATTCCACCACATCGTCCTGGACCACACCGCAATGAAAGTGGTGCTGGCCGAAATCCGCGACCACCTGCACGGCCTGCAGCCTGCCCGGGCGCCTGTGCCATACCGCAACTACGTGGCCCAGGCCCGCCTGGGCATCAGCGAAGCAGAACACGAAGCCTTCTTCCGCGCCCAACTTGCCGATATCGACGAAGCGACCTTGCCCTACGGCCTGACCGACCTGCAGGGCCAGGCCCAGCACTTTGAGCTGGCCAGCATGACGTTGCCCGCTACCCAGTACCAGCGCCTGCGCAGCCAGGCCCGGCAACTGGGTGTGAGTGCCGCCAGCCTGCTGCACCTGGCATGGGCCCGGCTGGTAGCCGCCACCAGCGGTAAATCCAGCGTAGTCTTCGGCACGGTACTGCTTGGCCGGCTGCAAGGCGGGGCCGGCGCCGAACGTGGCCTGGGCATGTTCATCAATACCTTGCCATTGCGCCTAGACCTGCACGGGGTGAGCGTGCTCGAAGGGGTCACCCAGGCCCATCAGCGCCTGGCTGCGCTGCTGGTGCATGAACACGCTTCGCTGGCCCTGGCCCAGCGTTGCAGTGGGGTGGCGGCACCAGCGCCGCTGTTCAGCGCCATGCTCAACTACCGCCACGGCGCCACCGCCAGCGAGCAGCAGGCGCGCGATCAAGCCCTGGCAGGCATCCAGGTGCTGCCCGCACGCGGGCATGGCAATTACCCCGTCAGCGTCAACGTCGATGACCTGGGCGACGGCCTGCGCATCAGCGCCCAGGTTACCCCGCAAGTGGGCGCCGAGCGCGTGTGCGGCCAGCTGCAGCAGGTGCTTGTAGGCCTGCTGGACGCACTCGAGCAGCAACCACAGCTGCCTGTGCAGCAGCTTTCGTTGCTTGCAGACGACGAGCGTCTAGCGTTGCTGGCCGGGCATCCGCCGCAGCCATATGTGGAACAGCCGTTGCACAGCCTGTTCGAGGCGCAGGTACGGCGCTCGCCAGACAGCATTGCCCTGGTGGCCGAAGACGGCCAGTTGAGCTATCGCCAGCTGAACGACCAGGCCAACCGCCTGGCGCACCACTTGATCGGCATGGGCGTCAAACCCGACGATCGTGTGGCGATCTGTGTCGAGCGCGGTTTGAGCCTGGTGGTCGGCCTGCTGGCGACCCTCAAGGCGGGGGCTGCCTATGTGCCGGTGGACCCGGGCTATCCCGCCGAACGCGTGCGCCATATGCTGGCCGACAGTGCCCCGCTGGCAGTGCTGGTACAGGCGGCCACCCGTGATGTGGCAGCTGTCGCAGCGCTGCCGCTGATCGACCTGGACCAGCCGTGCTGGCAGCAACAGCCAGTCATCAACCCGCGTATTGCCGGGCTCGGCGCACAGCACCTGGCCTATGTGATCTACACCTCCGGTTCCACCGGCCTGCCCAAGGGGGTGATGGTCGAGCACCGCAACGTGGTCAACCTGGTGCAGTGGAGCCGCCGGCTGTGCCCGGCAGCGGCCGCGGGCGGCGTGCTGCACAAGACGCCGATCAGTTTCGACGCCTCGGTCTGGGAGCTGTTCTGGCCGCTGTGCAGCGGGTTGCGCCTGGTACTGGCGCGGCCGAACGGCCAGCACGACCCTGCCTACCTGGCACAGTTGATCCAGGCGCAGCAGGTAGGCGTGGTGCAGTTCGTGCCGGCGTTGCTCCAGCAATTCATCGAACAGCCCCAGAGCAGCCACTGCACGTCGCTGACCGACATCGTGTGCGGCGGCGGCGAGCTGAGCGCAGCGTTGGCGGCCCAGGTGCGCCAACAGTTGCCGCAGGTGCGCCTGCACAACGTCTACGGCCCTACCGAGGCCACGGTCGATTGCAGCGTGTGGACACTGGAGCCCGGCGCCGCCTTGGCCCAAGGTCCGTTGCCGATCGGCCAGGCAATCGACAATACCCGGCTTTATGTGCTGGATGCCTATGACCAGCTTGTGCCGTGGGGTGTCGCCGGGCAACTGCACATCGGCGGCGCGGGGGTGACGCGTGGTTACCTGGGCCTGCCCGAGCTGCAGGCCGAGCGCTTCATTGCCAGCCCCTTTGTCGCGGGCGAACGGCTGTACCGCAGCGGCGACCTGGTGCGGCTGACCCAGGACGGCGACCTGATGTTCCTTGGCCGTATCGACCAGCAGATCAAGCTGCGTGGCTTGCGTATCGAGCCGGGCGAAATCGAAGCCTGCCTAAGCCGGGTAGCGGGTGTCCGCCAGGCGGTTGTGCTAGCGGTCGAGGACGCCCGGCTGGTGGCCTACTACACCGGCACTGCGCAGCCCGCAGACGACCTGCGCCAGGCATTGCAGGCACACCTGCCCGACTACATGGTGCCGGCCCTGTACATCCACCTCGAGCAATTGCCTCTTACGCCGAATGGCAAGCTCGACCGCAAGGCGCTGCCAGCACCGGATGCGGCCCTGCACGGGCGGCCCTACGCGGCGCCGTCAGGCCCGACCGAAACCTTGCTGGCCCGGCTGTGGAGCGAATTGCTGGGTATCGGACAGGTCGGCCGGCACGACAACTTTTTCGAACTGGGCGGCCATTCATTGCTGGCCGTGAGCCTGACCGCACGTTTGCGCCTTGAAGGCCTGCAGGCCGATGTGCGCACGCTGTTCGGCCAGCCGACCATTGCTGCGCTTGCCGCCACCCTGGGCGCCGACCAGCAGGTAGATGTACCCGAAAACCGAATCCCGCCAGGCTGCACGCAAATTACCCCGCAGTTGCTCACCCTGATCGAGCTCGACCAGCCTGCCATTGAGCGCATCGTCGCCCAGATACCGGGCGGTGTTACCAACGTACAAGACATTTATCCACTGGCGCCGCTACAGGAGGGCATCCTCTATCACCACCTGAGCGCCGAGCATGACCCTTACGTGCTGTACTCCAGGCTACGTTTCGCCAGCCGTGAGCGCCTGCAAGCGTTTGCTGACGCGCTGGACCACGTCATCGCCCGCCACGATGTGCTGCGCACTGCCGTGCTCTGGGAAGGCCTGCCGCAACCTGTGCAGGTGGTCCTGCGCGCAGTCGCACCGGTTGTGCAAGCGCCCCGTGCTCGCGCGGAGTCCGACGCAGGTCTCGATCTGACCCAGGCCCCACTGATCCGCCTGCTGTACACGGACGCGGACGGCCCGATCGAAGCTACCCTGCAGTTCCACCACATCGTTCTCGATCACACCGCCCTGGAAGTGGTCGGCGAGGAGCTGAGCGCCTATCTGCAAGGCGGCCCGGCACCCATCCATAAGCCGGTGCCATACCGCAACTACGTGGCCCAGGCCCGGCTGGGCATCAGCCAGGCCGATCACGAGGCGTTTTTCCGCGCGCAACTGGCGGATATCGACGCACCCACCCTGCCGTTCGGCCTGGGTGACGTACAAGGCGACGGCCGCGACCTGCAAGAGGCCAAGCGGCCGCTCTCGGGCGAACTTGCCACGCGCCTGCGGCAGCAGGCCAGGCAGCTGGGCATCAGCGTCGCCAGCCTGTTCCACTTGGCCTGGGCGCGTTTGCTGGCGGCTGCCAGCGGCCAGGAGCGGGTGGTGTTCGGCACCGTGCTGCTCGGCCGCCTCCAGGGCGGTGAGGGTGCGGAGCGGGCATTGGGTATGTTCATCAACACCTTGCCGCTGCGCGTCGACCTCGCCAACTGTGGCCTGCGCAGCGCGGCCCGGGACGTGCACCAGCGCCTGAGCGCACTGCTGGTCCACGAACATGCCTCGCTGGCCTTGGCCCAGCGTTGCAGTGGCGTTGCTGCACCGTTGCCGCTGTTCAGCGCCATGCTCAACTACCGCCACGGCGCCGAGCCCGATGCCACGCAGCGTCGGGGCTGGGAAGGCATCGAAGTGCTGGAAGGGCAGGAGCGCACCAACTACCCGTTGAGCCTGAACGTGGATGACTTGGGGGACGGCTTCCGCCTGGTTGCCATGACCCCGGCCGAGATTGGCGCAGCGCGCATCTGCGGGCAGATGGCGCAGTTGCTGCAAGCCATGGTCGAGGCACTGGAGCACGAACCGGACCTGCCAGTGCAGCGCTTGCCGGTGTTGCCGGCTGAGGAACGCCAGCGGGTGCTGGTTGACTTCAACGCCACGGCCGTTGACTACGACCTTGAACAAACCTTGCACGGCATGATCGAGGCGCAGGTTGCGCGCACGCCGCATGCCGTGGCCGTGCGGGCTGAGGAAGGTGAGCTGACCTATCGCCAGCTCAACGAGCAGGCCAACCGCCTGGCGCATCATCTGATCGGGCTGGGCGTGCAGCCGGATGATCGGGTGGCGATCTGCGTCGAACGTGGGCTGTCGATGGTGGTTGGCCTGCTGGCCATCCTCAAGGCTGGCGGTGCTTATGTGCCGGTAGACCCGGACTACCCGGCCGAGCGCGTGCGCC
>NZ_JAPFCG010000049.1:0-1854 GCF_026240995.1 Pseudomonas sp. DCB_BI
CCCTGACGGCGAACCCGTCGGTGACCGAGGGCGGTGTGATCACCTACACCGTGACCCTGAGCAACCCGGCTCAGACTCCGGTGACCGTGACCCTGTCCAATGGCCAGACCATCACCGTTGAAGCCGGTAAGACCCAGGGCAGCGTTGACTTCCAGACCCCGGCGAACGACGTCTATAACAATGGCTCGACCGTCAGTACCACTATTACCGGCGCGACCGGCGGCAACTTCGAACAGCTGACCCCGAATCCGACGCCGGCTCAGACCACGATCAACGATTCGGTCGACAACACTACCGCGACCCTGACGGCGAACCCGTCGGTGACCGAGGGTGGCGTGATCACCTACACCGTGACCTTGAGCAACCCGGCTCAGACTCCGGTAACCGTGACCCTGTCCAATGGCCAGACCATCACCGTTGAAGCCGGTAAGACCCAGGGCAGCGTTGACTTCCAGACCCCGGCGAACGACGTCTACAACAATGGCTCGACCGTCAGCACCACCATTACCGGCGCAACCGGCGGCAACTTCGAACAGCTGACCCCGAATCCGACTCCGGCTTCGACCGTCATCAATGACAGCATTGATACCGTCACTGTAAGCATCGTCAGCAATGGCAATGTGACAGAAGACCAGCAGCCTTCCTTCACTGTGAAGGTAAGCCAGGCGCTGGACCGGCCATTGACTGTAACCTTGTCGAACGGCGACACCGTGACCATTGAGGCCGGTAAAACCGAAGTCGAGTACAAAACCTCGCCTCAGGGCGATGACGTATACAACGATGCTGGCTCCATCACCCTCGGGGTCACCGACGCTACTGTTCCCGGTGCCACTTTTGAGGAACTGGCCTTGGGTAGCCCGGCTACCGTTCAAATCTCGGATACCCTCAGCGAGGTTGTGGCCAAGCTGACTGCAACACCTTCGGTGACCGAAGGTGGTGAGATCACCTACACCATCACCCTGACCAACAAAGATGGTCTGCCGATCAACAACCACAGTGCCCTGACCTTCACGCTGAGCGACGGCAAGACCGTCATCACCGTGCCGGCCAACGGCACTACCGGTTCGATCACCGTCACCGCGCCGGACAACGTTTACGTCGGCAGCAACCCTGCCGTGGTCAACTCGATCGCCACCGTTGCTGGCGCGGATGTTGGCAAGTTCGAAAACCTGACCCTGGACAAAACCCAGGTCAGCACCACTGTCACCGACGAGCCGGGCACCCCAGGTACCCCAAGCAACCCAGGCGGCGGCAACGAAGGTGACCTGGTCAAGGTCACCATCACGGCCGACCAGACTTCGGTGGCCGAGAACGTCAAACCGACGTTCACCGTCCACATCAACCAGCCGCTGGACCACGACCTGGTCGTGACCTTGAGCAACGATGCCAAGGTGACCATCAAGGCCGGCGACACCAGTGCGCCGTACGAGCACGCTGCCCAGGGCGACGACGTCTACAAAGATGCCGGTGAAGTCAGCCTGGGTATCAAGTCCGCTGTGGATATCGATGGTCGTACCTTCGAGAATCTGGAGTTGGGCGGCGCGGCGAAGGTGGAAGTCACCGATACCACTGACGAAGTGGTGGCGAAGCTGACTGCAACACCTTCGGTGACCGAAGGTGGTGAGATCACTTACACCATCACCCTGACCAACAAAGATGGTCTGCCGATCAACAACCACAGCGCCCTGACCTTCACGCTGAGCGACGGTAAAACTGTCATCACCGTACCGGCCAACGGCACTACTGGCAGCATCACTGTCACTGCCCCGGACAACGTTTACGCTGGCGCGAACGACCCAGTCGTGAAGTCGATCGCCAGCGTCGATGGTGCTGATGTCGGCAAGTTCGAAAACC
>NZ_JAPFCG010000051.1:0-1317 GCF_026240995.1 Pseudomonas sp. DCB_BI
ATTCGCGTCAACGGCCTGCAGCGGGTTTCCGCCGGCAGCGTGTTCGGTGCCTTGCCGCTGAACGTCGGTGACCAGGCCGATGACCGCCGTCTGGTGGACTCGACCCGTTCCCTGTTCAAGACCGGGTTCTTCCAGGACATCCAGTTGAACCGCGATGGCAATGTGCTGATCATCAACGTGGTCGAGCGCCCGTCGGTGTCGAGCATCGAGATCGAAGGCAACAAGGCGATCAGCACCGAAGACCTGATGAAGGGCCTGAAGCAATCGGGCCTGGCCGAAGGCGAGATCTTCCAGCGTGCCACCCTCGAAGGCGTGCGTAACGAACTGCAGCGCCAGTACGTGGCCCAGGGCCGCTATTCGGCCGAGGTCGACGCCGAGGTGGTGCCGCAGCCGCGCAACCGTGTGGCGCTGAAGATCAAGATCAACGAAGGTACCGTCGCTGCCATCCAGCACATCAACATCGTCGGCAACAACGTGTTCGACGATGAAACCCTGGGCCAACTGTTCGAGCTGAAGACCACCAACTGGCTGTCGTTCTTCAAGAACGACGACAAGTACGCCCGCGAAAAACTCTCCGGTGACCTGGAGCGCCTGCGTTCCTACTACCTGGACCGCGGCTACATCAACATGGACATCGCCTCCACCCAGGTGTCGATCACCCCGGACAAGAAGCACGTCTACATCACCGTCAACATCAACGAAGGCGAGAAGTACACCGTTCGCGACGTGAAGCTGTCCGGTGACCTGAAGGTGCCGGAAGACCAGGTCAAGTCGTTGCTGCTGGTGCAGCCGGGCCAAGTGTTCTCGCGCAAGGTGATGACCACCACGTCCGAGCTGATCACCCGTCGCCTGGGTAACGAAGGCTACACCTTCGCCAACGTCAACGGCGTGCCCCAGCCGAACGACGAGGACCACACGGTAGACATCATGTTCGTGGTCGACCCGGGCAAGCGTGCCTACGTCAACCGCATCAACTACCGCGGCAACACCAAGACTGAAGACGAAGTGCTGCGTCGCGAGATGCGCCAGATGGAAGGCGGCTGGGCTTCGACCTACCTGATCGACCAGTCCAAGACCCGTCTGGAGCGCCTGGGCTTCTTCAAGGAAGTCAACGTCGAGACCCCGCCTGTGCCAGGCACCGACGACCAGGTCGACGTCAACTACAGCGTCGAAGAGCAGGCTTCCGGTTCGATCACCGCCAGCGTCGGCTTCGCCCAGAGTGCGGGCCTGATCCTGGGTGGTTCGATCAGCCAGAGCAACTTCCTCGGTACCGGTAACAAGGTGTCCATCGGGCTGACCCGTTCGGAATACCAGACC
>NZ_JAPFCG010000052.1:0-1293 GCF_026240995.1 Pseudomonas sp. DCB_BI
TTTTTTGAGGTGCTCAGCGCTGAACAGCTTGGCCGTATCAAAGGGCTCATCGCCACGCATGCATGCCCAGGCACCTGTCAGGTATTTACGCATGACGGCGGCGATAGCCTGCATTTTCTTCTTCCCTCTGCTGAGCAACGATTCGTAAAAGCCCTTCGCGTAGGGGTCATAGCGGATCGCCGTCAACGCTGGCATATACATCGCTGCTCGCAGGTAGGCATTTCCACTTTTTCCGAGTCGACCAGGCTTATCAATGCTTGTACCTGACTGCGTCTGTCGAACGTCGAGACCGGCATGGCGGCTTACCTGCGAAGACTTGAGCATTTCAGGTAATGTCGTGAGCTCAGCCAAAATGGCTAGTACAGACACCTCTCCCATGCCAGGAGCGGCAATTAGTTGTTGGTACTGCCGACTAAGCATTTGGCATTGAGCAATCAAGTCATGGCCAGCCTTACGAAATCGCTCAATACGCTTGTCCAATGAGGCTATCGCCTCTTCTTCGTCTTCGATCAGCATGGCGATGGTCGTGTTGGTCGCCCGCAACGCATGCAACTCATTTTTCGCCCTTGTTCGGTGGCCAACCAGACGATTGATATGCCGCCCGATAGCCCGGAGCTCAAGCTGGGCAGGGCTTGGAGGGGTCCATAAGCGTGGTGTCATTCGCTCGGCATACTCGGAAAGCAGCTGGGCATCAATCGCATCAGTTTTGCTGTTCACCAGCATTAGCTTGGCGAAATTGTGAAAGCTCTTGGGGTTGATTACCGAGACAGGGAGGTCAGCGGCGTGCAGGTCGATGGCCAAATCCAGGTAATAGATACCGGTCGCTTCCATCACGATGGCTTTGGGCTTGAGCGATTGGAGCTTCTTAACCGCAGCTTTACGTCCGGCTGGTGTCTGGGCGATCTCCCACTGACCAGCAGGGCGCCCATCTTTGCGCACCCCGGCGATTGAAGTGCGCGAACCGATATCCAGGCCAACGAAGACACTCATCCTTCCCACTCCCCAGCAACATAGGTAACAATGGCCTCCGGTTCCCCGACCTCGAACTTCATGCCGCTGCAACCTTGTAATGCGAAGTCCGACTTGTCGGCTTCTCGATACTCTTCGTGGTGGGCAATGAGGCGGGGGACCTCTCTACGTACAAGGTCAGGGCAATCCCTGCCTTCAGGAGCGATCGGTCTCCCCGGAAGTGCTTCTTGAACCTGACGAGAATAACCTCTCTGGCCAGGTCAGACACAACATACAAGGAGCGAGCGCAGCTCGCGATGCGCCGCGCGGGCGGCGCTCGATCTC
>NZ_JAPFCG010000053.1:0-1131 GCF_026240995.1 Pseudomonas sp. DCB_BI
GTGGTGGACTTCTTCTGCGGTGGCGGCGGCGCCGGTACCGGGCTGGAGATGGGCCTGGGCCGACCAGTCACCGTGGCCAAGAACCACAGCCCGGCAGCCATCAGCATGCACACCGCCAACCACCCAGCGGCGCGTCACTTCACAACTGATGTGTTCGACGGTGACCCAGATGAGGAATGCCAGGGCCGGCCGGTTGGCTGGTTCCACATGAGCCCGGACTGCACCCACCACAGCCAGGCCGCCGGCGGGCAGCCGCGCAAGCGCGAGATCCGCAACCTGTCGTGGATCGGCCTCAAGTGGGGCGGGAAGAAGAAGCCCCGGGTCATGAGTCTGGAGAACGTGAAGCAGATTTTGCAGTGGGGGCCGCTGATCGCCAAGCGCGACAAGGCTACAGGGCGGGTGATGAAGCTGGACGGCACCGTGGCTGCCATCGGCGAACGCGTGCCGGTGCAGCAGCAGTTCTTGGTGCCCGACCCGAAACGTCGCGGCATCACTTGGCGCCGGTTCGTGCACCTCCTTGAAGGCATGGGCTACCAGGTGGAGTGGCGAATCATCAAGGCCTGCGACTTCGGCGCGCCAACCAGCCGCGAGCGGCTGTTCATGATCGCCCGCTGCGACGGCCAGCCCATCGTGTGGCCTGAGCCTACCCACGCCAAGCACCCAGCCAAGGGCCAGCAGAAGTGGCGCACCGCCGCCGACTGTATCGACTGGAGCGTGCCGAGTAAGAGCATCTTCGGGCGCAAGAAAGCGCTGGCCGACGCCACGCTGCGCCGTGTGGCCAAGGGCATAAAGAAGTTCGTGCTGGACAACCCGCAGCCTTTCATCGTGCCGATCGCGAACTGGTCGGGAGAGCTGGCCCAGTCGGCAAATGAGCCGCTGCGAACTGTGACCTCCTGGCCGCGCGGCGGGTCATTCGCTGTGGCTAGCCCAGTAATGATTGGGGCAGGTGGCCGGGTCTACGCGGGAAAGTCCGTACCAGCCGACCAGCCGATGGGCACCATCATGACGCAGAGCCACCGGGCGCTGGTGACAGCCTTCATCGAGCAGGCCAACGGCGGGTTCAACACCACGCCAGCGAAGGGAGCGGACGAGCCGCTGACCACGGTCACCAACACCGGCAGCCAGCAGCGC
>NZ_JAPFCG010000054.1:0-1114 GCF_026240995.1 Pseudomonas sp. DCB_BI
GGCGGTTGCAGGAGCTGAGTGCAACACGGTTATTGAATTAAAGCTGGAGCATCATGCCGCATAACCAAGGCTTCCTGCATCACCTCGCCCATGACTTCGATCGGGCACTTGAAATCAAAGCGTTTACGGGGGCGCATATTCAGTTCCAAGGCGATGGCATTCAATTGCTCTTGGCTGTGTACCGACAAGTCAGTCCCCTTGGGCAAGTACTGGCGAATCAGGCCGTTGATGTTTTCGTTGCTGCCGCGCTGCCAGGGGCTGTGCGGGTCGCAGAAGTAGATCGCCACGCCGGTTCTTTGGGTGATCTCGGCATGTCGCGCCATCTCCCGGCCCTGGTCGTAGGTCATACTCTTGCGCATCGCCAGCGGCATGCCATTAAGCGCTGCACTGAAGCCCTCCATCGCCGAGGTCGCCGTTGCGTCGTTCATCTTCACCAGCATCAGGTAGCCACTGGTGCGCTCCACCAACGTGCCTACCGACGAGGCGTTGGCCTTACCCTTGATCAGGTCGCCCTCCCAATGCCCCGGCATCAGCCGGTCTTCGATCTCTGGCGGGCGCACATGAATGCTGACCATTTCAGGGATCTGGCCGCGCCGATCCACGCCACCAGAGCGCGGCCGGCGCGTCGTCTTGCCTTGGCGCAGGCAGACGATCAGCTCCTTGCGCAACTCGCCGACCGGCAAGGCATAGATCGCGTTATAGATCGTCTCACGACAGACGTAGGCGTCTCTGAGGTTGGGTATGGTCATGCTGCGCAGCTTGCCGGCAATCTGCTCGGGAGACAAACGCTTACGCAGCATGTGGGCCACCAACTTGAAGCGCTCGCTACCCGGCAACAGCTTTCGTTTCGGTCGACAGCGTTGGCGGCGGGCCTGCATCTGCTGCTGGGCCACGCGGGCCGAGTAGCTGCCACAGGCATCTCGATTGCGGCGCAGCTCGCGACTGATGGTCGAAGGGGATCGGGTGATCAAGCAAGCAATCTTGCGTAGGCTGAACCCTTGGGCACGGCCGATTTGAATGGTGGCGCGTTCTTCAACGCTGAGTTCGGAATAGGACATAGGGGCAGCACGGTACCGGAAAGGTCAGGTGTTGCACTCAGTTTTCGCGGCCGCCC
>NZ_JAPFCG010000067.1:0-462 GCF_026240995.1 Pseudomonas sp. DCB_BI
AATTTTACCTTAGCCTGATCCACCAGCAGTGAAACTGGTGTTCAGTCTATATCTATCACATATCCGAATTTTTAAAGAACGATCTGACAAAAGCCAGAAATCAACATTCGATGCGAATGCTCATTTCTGAGTTTGATCAAGGTACCACAGAAGTGGTGGAGCCAAGCGGGATCGAACCGCTGACCTCCTGCGTGCAAGGCAGGCGCTCTCCCAGCTGAGCTATGGCCCCGCATATTGGTAGGTCTGGGCAGATTTGAACTGCCGACCTCACCCTTATCAGGGGTGCGCTCTAACCAACTGAGCTACAGACCTATATAGGGTCTTGATCGTCTTCGACAATGAATCAAGCAATTCGTGTGGGAGCTCATCAGCAGGCTGATGTCGTCGATTAAGGAGGTGATCCAGCCGCAGGTTCCCCTACGGCTACCTTGTTACGACTTCACCCCAGTCATGAATCACACC